>CAXTPM010000263.1:0-7134 GCA_964245865.1 uncultured Fimbriiglobus sp.
CGGTCCAAATCCTGGGGGTGAGCGACAGCGGCCAGCAAATCCTCGCGCAGTCGGTGGCGACGAACCTCGTCCCCGGCCAGATCGACGTGCCGGGGACTAACGACCTGTTCTTCTTCAACCGCGCCACGGGCACGACATCGCTGATTACCGCGCGCGACTTCGCCACCCCGGCGCAGGGCACCGCCGGCACGCAGGCCATCGGGGCGCTGGTCTCGACGCCCAACGTGCTGAACAACGCGGTGATTAGCAGCGACGGCTCGCGCGTGGCGTTCCTGAGCGGCGCGAACGCCAGCCAGTTCAACTCGAACATCCCCGCGATCGCCGACGACGGCGGCGCGGACATGTTCGTCTGGACCGCCGCGACGGGCAGGAGCGTGCTCGCCAGTCAGGACAAGAACGGCAATGCGCTCGGCTCCTACGCCAGCGTCGATAGCCCCGGCCTCAACGCCGACGGCACGAGCGGCGGGTTCGTCTCGACCACCAGCGCCTGGTTCAGCTACGACACCAAGTACGTCATTGCTCCCGGCCAGAACCCCCCGGCGCACCCCTTCGGGGGCCGGAACGTCTACCGCTTCGCCACCGCCGCCGACCCGGCCGACAACGCAAACGACGACAACATCCCCTCGCCGGTGACCTCGGCGTTCTTCCCGACGACCGACGGAGACTATTACCGATTCTTCGACGCGGCCTCGGTGGACCCGCTGGGGCGCTACATCTCGGGCACCGGCGTCACGTTCGTGGCGATGAACACTGGGGACGTGAATTACACCAGCTTCGTCTTTGGCCCCGCGCCGACCGCGACTACCAACAAGGACGCCTACCGCCTCACGTTCGCCGGCACCGGCGGGTTCAACGCCGACCCCTCCACCAGCCTGCTGTCGCTGACCACCGACGGCTACGCGCTCGGCGCGCAGGGGCTGGGTACGGTCGGGAATGCGTTCCTGGCGCGCGACCGCGCGGACATTTCGGTGTTCACCGCGTCCTCGACCGGCGGCACCCCCACGGGGAGTGCGTTCTTCGCAACCAACTTCGGCTTCTTCCCCGACCCCACCGCCCCGGCGGCGACCTCGGCCGGGGCGCTCGTCCTCGGCTACGTTAACCAGAACGGCGGCACCCTAGAAGTCTACCGCTCGTTATCCAACGGCATCGGCGCGGCGAGCGTGACCGACCTCGTCACCGCCGTCGCCGGCTCGAGTGTCACCGGCTCGGCGGGCTTCACCGACCCCAACCCCTCGGCGGTGCGCGTCACCCCCGACGGCCTGAAAGTCGTGTTCACCAGCACCGGCGCCGACCTCGCCGCGGGCCTGACCGACGGCAACCGCTCTAACGACATCTTCCTGCGAAACTTCCAGACCGGCGTCACCACCGCGGTGAGTGTCACCAACGTCAACCGCAACCGCACCGGCTTCGGCGCGAGCCGCAACCCCACCGTGACGCCCGACGGCCTGCTGGTGGCGTTCGAGTCCGACGCCAACGACCTCTCGACCACGCCCGACCCCAACGGCCAGACCGACGTGTTCGTCCGCGACCTCAGCCGCCAGACGACCAGCCTGGCGAGCGCGGTGCCCGGCAACTTCAACAGTGCTTCGGGCACCTCGAACCAGGCGTTCATCGGCGGCAGCTTCGTCGCGGGCCAGTTGGTGTTCGCCAGCACTGCCACCGACCTCGACAACCTGAACAAGGGGCTGACGGGGACGTTCCCGAACGTCTTCACCGTCCAGACGCCGCTGACCACCAACGTCAGCCCGCGCTCCTTGAGTTACAGCGGCGGGGCGGGGGGGCTGATCTCGATCAGTCAACTCGACACCGCCGGCAACGTCCTGAGCACCACGACGTTCCGGCCGTTCGGCAACTTCGGCGGCGAAATCCGCGTCGCCACGGGGGACGTGAACGGCGACGGCACGCCGGACATCATCGCCGGGGCCGGCCCTGGGGGCGGGCCGCGCGTGCAGGTGATCGACGGCTTCACGGGCCGGGTCATCGACGACTTCTTCGCCTTCGAGAGCCGCTTCACCGGCGGCGTCTACGTCGGGGCGGGGAACTTTACCTCCGACGGCCGCGCCGACTTGATCGTGGGCGCCGGCGAGGGCGGCGGGCCGCGCGTGCAAATTTACAACGAGGTCACGCGCACCCGCATCCTGGACCAGTTCGCCTACGAATCGACCAGCCGCACGGGGGTGCACGTGACCGCCGGCGACTTCAACGGCGACGGGCTGGACGACCTGTTCGTTGGGGCGGGCCTCGGCGGCGGGCCGCGCGTGCGCATCTTCAACGGCGCGAACTTGCCTTCCAACCTGAATGCCATCGCCGACTTCTTCGCCGGCGACGAAACGGCCCGCAGCGGGGTCTACATCTCTGCCGGCGACTTCGACGGCGACGGCAAGGCCGACCTCGTCACCGGCAGCGGCCCTGGGGTGGTGACTCGCGTGCAGGTCTTGAACGCCTCCAACCTTAGCCTGCAAGACCCCAACCAGGCCGTGGCGTTCCGCGACTTCCTCCCCTACGGGCCGACCAACACCGAAGGCGCTCGCGCCACGCTTCGGAACATCGTCGGTGGCCCCAACGCCGACATCGTGGTCGGCAACGTTACCGGAAGCCCCCGCATCAACACCTACGCCGGCAACTCGTTCGGCACCAGCGCCGACACGCCGCAACTGATCAGCGAGTTCATCCCGTTCGGCCAGGTGGTCGGCTCGACTGGGGCGAACGTGGGGTAGGCGCGGGGATCGGTAACGCCCTCAAAGCCCAGGGACGGCCGTCCCTGGGCTTTCGTCTTTCGGCCCCGGTGCCGGCCGCGCTTTCTCACCCCAAGCTCATGACTTCGCCGTGGCCACACCGCGCGCCGCCTGCCACAATACACGCACCCTCCCGCCGGCCCCTTTCGACTTCGCACTTCGGAGCCACGAACCGCTATGCCCCCGTTCCGCGCCTTGCTTCTGTTGACGGCCCTCGCGGCCCCGGCCCTCGCCCAAACCCCGCCCCCCAAGGAGGTCGCCCCGGCGCCCCACTCGCCCGACAAGCCCGCCGTCGCGTCCGACGCCGCGGCGCTCGACCGCCTCGTGATCGATGAGGTGAAGGCCCGCACCGAGATCATGAAGAACCTCGGCCACCTCTCGGACACCATCGGCCCGCGCCTCACGGGCAGCGCCAACCTGGAGCGCGCGAATCGGTATTGCGAAGAGGTCTTCAAGGGCTACGGCCTCACCAACGTGCACCTGGAGCCGTGGGAAATCCCCGTGGGGTGGCAGCGCGGCACCGCGACGATGACGCTCAAGACCGCCAACAGTTCGCGCGTCCTCACCGTGGCGGCACGCGGGTGGACACCCGGCACCAAGGGCGCCGTCACCGGCCCGGTCGTCGTACTCGAAGCCCGCACCAAGTCCGACCTGGAGAAGTACAAGGGCAAGTTGCAGAACGCGGTGCTGTTGCGCGGCAAGCCGGCCGACGTGGCGCCGGTGAGTGACCTCAGCTACGGCCCCGGCGGTAGCCCGAAGAAGGACAATCCCAAGAAGGACCGCGAGCCGAAGAAGGACGCCGCGCCCAAGAACGCCGAGGCGATGCCCGACACGCCCAAGGCCGACGAGCCGAAGAAAGACGCCCCGCCGAAGTTCGAGGACTTCCGGGCGTTCCAGCGCGAACTCAGCGACTTCTACCAGAGCGAGGGCGTCGCGGCCATCGTGAGCGACGCCGGCAAGCCGCACGGCCTGCTCGTCACCACCGGCGGGTGGCGCGAGGGCGACCGTGCGACGCCCCAGGAGCCGATCCCCGGCCTGTTCATGGCCCACGAACACTACGCGCTGTTGCACCGCCTCGCCAGCCGCGCCAAGCCGGGCGAGGAGCCGAAGGTCACGCTCGAAGTCTCGAACACCTTCGTCCCCGGCCCGATCACCGTCTACAACACCGTCGGCGAAATCACGGGTGCCACGAAGCCGGATGAGATCGTGGTGATCGGCGCGCACCTCGACAGTTGGGACTTGGCGAGCGGCACTACCGACAACGGCACGGGCAGCAGCATCGTGATGGAAGTCGCCCGCACCCTCTCGACACTCGCCAAGGCGGGGCACCGCCCGGCGCGCACGATCCGCTTCGTGCTGTTCACCGGCGAGGAGCAGGGCTTGTACGGCTCGAAGCGGTACTGCGAGCGGCACAAGGACGAACTCGCCAAGCACACGCTCGCCCTCGTCCACGACACCGGCACCGGCAAAGTCACCGGCTTCGGCCTGCAAGGGCGCGCGAACATCCTGCCGATCCTTGAACCGCAACTCGAAACGCTGAAAACCATCGACGGCTGGAAGGGGCTGAACCTCGACCGCATGGGCGGCACCGACCACCTGAGTTTCGACGCCGCCGGGGTGCCGGGCTTCGCCTGCCGCCAGGACATGGACGAGTACCGCCTCACCCACCACACCCAGTCCGACACGCTCGACAAGGCCAAGGAGCCGAACCTGATCCAAGGCGCGCAGGTGATCGCCATCACCGCGCTGCGCGTGGCGAACCTGCCGGAGATGCTGCCGCGCATGCCGAAGCCCGAGCCGAAGAAGGGGCGGGGGCCGGGGGCGGAGTAGGTCGCTGCGCTCGAAGGTTGAAGTGCGAAGAGTGAAGTGCGAAACTAGGAATGAACTCGGGCGGTGGCCCGTCTTCTCCTACTTTCGCACTTCACTCTTCGCACTTCAACCTTCGAGCGCAGCGACCCATGCCCCACCTCATCCTCCTCGGCGACTCGATCTTCGACAACGCCGGCTACGTTGCTGGTGGCCCCGCCGTCGCCGACCAGGTTGCCAAACTGTTGCCGCCCGGCTGGACTTCGACGCTGCTGGCGCAAGACGGCGCCGTCGCCGGGGACGTGGTGCGGCAACTGCGTGCCCTGCCGGCGGGGGCCACGCACTTGGTGGTGAGCGCCGGCGAGGGCGCCGGCGGCAACGACGCGCTCGGCCACGCGGGGCTGGTCCGCCACGGCGGCGCGGCCAGCTACGCTGAAGTCTTGACCAAGCTCGGCGAGATTCGCCGCGAGTTCCAGGCAAGCTACCGGTCGATGGTCGCCGTCGGGTTGGCCACGGGGCTGCCGCTGGCGGTCTGCACGATCTACGACTCGGTTCCGGGACTCGGGCCGGCCGAGCAGGCGGCGCTGTGCGTGTTCAACGACGTGATTACCCGCGAGGCCGCTGCCGCCGGGGCGGGCGTCATCGACCTGCGGCTGGTGTGCGACGACGCCGGCGACTACGCGGCGGTCTCGCCGATCGAGCCGTCGGTCGCCGGGGGCGCGAAGATCGCGCGGGCGATCGTGGCTGCCGTCGCTGAGGGGCGGCGCGGGAGTTGGCTGGCCCGCTGACTACCGCCGCGCCGCCCGCATCGGCTTGCGCTTCGGAGCCGGCTTGCCGTCCGCGCGGGTGTACGTCCCCTCGATGGCGGTGCCGACGGCTTGAAAGTAGGCGAGGATCGCGCCCTCGCCGCCCAGAGCCAGGCCGCCGAGTTTGCCGAGCGGGTTCGGGCCACTCAGCAGGATGCGGTAGTTGCTAATCGTGATGCGTTCGCCCTGCGCCCGGCACTGGTAGCTGAACGGCACGTCCACCAGCGCGTCGTTCACCAGCGGCTCGATGACGGAGTACGCGCCGGGGCCGACCTTGAACTCGGCCGCGAGGTCCGGCGGCAGGCGCAGCCGGTTCAGCCGCACCGCGTTGATCACGCCGTAGATGACGCCGTGACTACTCACCGACAGTTCGGAGTCGGTTTCCAACTCGACCTCGCCGCCGACGATCGGGGCGCTGACTTCGATGACTCCGCCCACGCGGTCGCCGTCGTAGGTCCAGGTGAGGCTTCCGCTGGCGTAGGGTTCGACATCGAACTCTTTCACGAACGTGCCGGAAGGCAGCGCGCGGGGCGCCTCTCGCACCAGGGCCGGCTCGGGCTTGGCGACTTCGGGCTTCGGCGCCGCGACTTTGGGGGCGGCGGGCGGTTCGGCGCCGGCCCACGGGGCGGCGGTGCTGCCGGCGATCGCGGCGACGATGAGGGCGAATCCGGCGGCGATTCGGGCGGGGCTTCGGCGGGACATGGCGGTACTCCGGGACGAGTATGACGAACCGGGTGCCGAGTTTACAGGGGCGGATTCTGCGGCGCCTACCCCAACCTCCCGGCGGCGTCCCGTTGACTCGCCCCCGCCGCGTCGGTTACACTCACACCAATGCCCGCCCTAAACTCGACCGCCGCGCCCGACCCGTCCCCCAGTGATGGCGCGGCCCGGCCTGGCTCGTCGCTGGTGCCGCTGCGCCCCGTCGGCGGTGGGGGCGGGCCGACAGACGACGTGCCGACGGTCATCACGCCTACCTTGCGCGCGGTGAACTTCGACGAATACCTCGGCCGCACCCTGGGCGACTTCGAGGTGACGGGCGCCGTGGGCGTCGGCGGCATGGCGGCGGTTCTGAAGGCCGTGGACCGCGAACTCGGCCGCACGGTGGCGCTGAAGATTCTGCCCCCGGCGACCGCCAACGACCCGGATGCGGTCGCGCGCTTCAAGGCCGAGGCCCGAGCCGCGGCGAAGCTCGATCACGAGAACGTCGCGCGCGTGTTCGCCTGCGGCGAGGACGCCGGGCAGCACTACATCGCCTTCGAGTACGTCGAGGGCGAGACGCTGCGCCACCTGATCGACTCGCGCGGGCCGCTGCCCGCCGCCGAGGCGGTGCGCTATCTGGCGCAAGTGGCGGCGGGGCTGGCGCACGCGGCCTCGCGGGGCGTGGTCCACCGCGACATCAAGCCGTCGAACATCGTGATTACCCCCGACGGCCGGGCGAAGATCATCGACATGGGGCTGGCGCGGCACCTCGGACAGAGCCTCGACGGCGGCGTCACCCAGTCGGGCGTCACGCTCGGCACGTTCGACTACATCTCGCCGGAGCAAGCGCTCGACCCGCGCCGCGCGGATGTGCGCTCGGACATCTACTCGCTGGGGTGTACGTTCTACCACGCCCTCACCGGCCGTCCCCCAGTGCCCGACGGCACGGCCGCGAAGAAGCTGCACGCGCACCAGTTCGAGCCGGTGGTCGACCCGCGCAGCCTGAACGGCGCGGTGCCCGACGGCCTAGCGGCGGTGCTGTCGATGATGATGGCCAAGAACCCCGCCGAGCGCTACCAGACGCCCGC
>CAXTPM010000264.1:0-7094 GCA_964245865.1 uncultured Fimbriiglobus sp.
CACCCCCTTGCGCGCGTCGATCAGTCTCACCTCGCCGGGCGTCGTCACCACGATGGCCCCAGTCAAGGGCGCCTGCTGGCAGAGCGTCAGTTGCGCGTCGCCCGTGCCGGGCGGCAGGTCAATCAGCAGGTAGTCGAGGTCGCCCCAATCGACTTGCTGCAAGAATGTTGCGACGGCCTGCGCCACCTTCGGGCCGCGCCAAATCACCGCCTGTTTGGGGTCCACCAGGAACCCCATCGACATGAGTTTGAGGCCGAACTTGACGATCGGGAACGGCGTGCGCGACTGATCGACCAGCCCGAGGCCGAACATCAAGGGCACCGATGGGCCGTAGATGTCCGCGTCCATTAGCCCGACCTTGTAGCCGGCGTGGTGCAGCGCCACCGCGAGGTTGGCCGCGACGGTCGATTTGCCGACCCCGCCCTTGCCGCTGGCGATCGCCACGAGCTGCTTGACGCCGGGGAGTTGGAACTTCTGCCCAGGTGCGGACATCGGGCCGGGGGGCGGCATGGCGCTCAACTCCTTACGACAGCGGCGGTTCGGACAACTGGGCCAAGAGGGTCACGGGGTAGATGCCGCTACTGTGCCCGTCGTTCCACTGCACCTGGTAAGCGTAGTGCCCCACCGCGTGCATCTTTGCTGGGCGGGGGGCGCCGGCCGCGACCTCTTCGGGCTTCAGGATGCGGAACGGGTTCGGCGGCTTTGAGGCCTCTTCGAGGCAGACCGCGCACGGGCACGCGGCGCGGAGTTTGCGGTAATCGACGCGCGCGACCTCGCCCGACGACCACTCGATCTCGAGTGAATCGCCGACGTTTTTGATCCGCGTCGGGCGCAAGTCCTTCGCCGGCATCGGTCGGACTCCCGTCAACGGACTCGACCCGCGGAGCCATGATAGCCGAATCGGGCCGCGATTTCACCGGCCGGGGCTTCCTTTCGCCGCGCAGCACCTGGTATGATCGACGTACCGGACGCGATTGACCCGACCCGCACCGCCCGACACCGGATGAGGTTTGCCGTGGGACAGAAGATCGAGGGCGACCTGTCGCGCTTCCGCAAGCACATCCGCGGCAAGATCAAGTCGAACCTCAGTAAGTACATCAGCCGCGGCGAGATGATCGGCAAGAAGGGTAACGACCTCGTGTCGATCCCCGTGCCGCAGATCAACCTGCCGCAGTTCCGCTTCGGCCAAAAGGGCAGCGGCGGTGTGGGCGTCGGCGACGGCCAGCCGGGGCAGCCGCTGACCGCACCTCAGGACGGCGAGGGCGGCAAGAAGGGCGCCGGCGACTCCCCCGGCGGGCACATCCTCGAAGTCGAACTCACGATGGAGGAACTCGCCGCGATTTTGGGCGAGGAGTTGGCGCTGCCGCGCATCGAGCCGAAGGGCAAAAAAAACGTCACCACCGTGCGCGACCGGTATTCGAGTATCAACAACGTCGGCCCGGAGAGTCTACGCCACTTTAAGCGCACCTACCGCCAGGCACTGAAACGGCAAATCTCCACGGGAAGTTACACGCCTAAAGACCCGCGCGTGGTGCCGGAGCGGGAAGACAAGCGCTACCGCAGTTGGAAGGAGTTCCCCAAGCCCGAGGCGGTGGCGTGCGTGATCTACATGATGGACGTGTCGGGGAGTATGACCGACGAGCAGAAGGAGATCGTGCGCATCGAGTCGTTCTGGATCGACACCTGGATCAAGGCGCACTACAAGGGCGTGGACCGCGTGTACATCATCCACGACGCGCAGGCGCACGAAGTCGATGAGCACACCTTCTACCACACCCGCGAATCCGGCGGCACCAAGATCAGCACCGCGTATGACTTGGCGCGCAAAATCATGGAGGCGCGCTACCCGGCCTCGGAGTGGAACGTGTACGCGTTCCACTTCTCCGACGGCGACAACTGGGGCGACGACGTGCCGAAGTGCCAGGCACTCCTGAAGGACCACCTGCTGCCCAAACTCAATTTGTTCGGCTACGGGCAGGTCGAAAGCCCCTACGGCAGCGGCGAGTTCCTGGAGCACCTGAGCGAACTCGCCGCCGAGCACGAAAACGTGATTGTGAGCCGCGTGCCCAACCGCGAGGCGATCCTGGGCAGCATCAAAGAGTTCCTCGGCACCGGCCGCTGAGTACCATACCGGGAGTGCAGATGTCCACGCAACTCGGGTTTTACAACACTAATTTGCCAACTCACCTGCGCCTCCTGAAAGAAGAGATCGAGGGGTACGCGCGCGACTACGGCCTCGACTTCTACGAGACCATTTTCGAGGTGATCGACGCGGACAACCTGCACGAGATCGCCGCGTATGGGGGGTTCCCGACGCGCTACCCGCGAGGAACTGGCGCGCTCTTACAGCTACGGGTTGTCGAAAATCTACGAGATGGTGATTAATAACGACCCGTGCTACGCCTACCTGATGCGCTGCAACCACACGGTCGATCAGAAGCTGGTGATGGCGCACGTGTACGGGCACTGCGATTTCTTCAAGAACAACGCGTTCTTCGCGCACACCTCGCGCAAGATGATGGACGAGATCGCCAACCACGCCTCGCGCATTCGGAACTACGCGGAGCGCTACGGGACCGACGAGGTCGAGGCGTTTTTAGACCGCTGCATGTCGGTGGACGACCTGATTGATATCCACTCGGTGGCCATCAAGCGCCGCGACACGGCGCCGTCGAAGTACGACTTCCGCCCCGAGGCCGACGAACGCGACAAGGACGGGGCGACGAAGTACCGCGCGAAGTCGTACATGGATGGCTACATCAATCCGCACCAGAAGTCCGACCCCGACGAGGCGAAGAAACTGCGCGAGCCGGCCGCGGCGCAGTTCCCGGAGCGGCCGGAAAAAGACGTGCTGCTGTTCTTGATCGAGCACGCGCCGCTCAAGCCCTGGCAGCGCGATATCTTAAGTATTATCCGCGACGAGGCCTACTATTTCTACCCGCAGGGACAGACCAAAATCATGAACGAGGGCTGGGCGAGCTACTGGCACTCGACCATGATGACATCCAAAGTGCTGGAGCCGCAGGAACTCATCGACTACGCCGACCACCACTCGGGCACGATGGCCACAAGCTCCAAGCGGCTGAACCCGTATAAGCTCGGCATCGAGTTGCTGCGCGACATCGAGTACCGCTGGGACACCGGCCGGTTCGGCCCGGAGTGGGACGAGTGCGACGACCTCGACGCGAAGCGCAACTGGAACCGCCCGACGGGCCTGGGGCGGCAAAAGATTTTCGACGTGCGCAAGATTTATAACGACATCACGTTCATCGACGAGTTCCTCACGCCCGAGTTCTGCGTGGCGAATAAACTGTTCAGTTTCAACTACCAGGACGCGGGCAAGAACTACGTGGTCGAGTCGCGCGAGTTCAAACAAGTAAAGCAGCGCCTGCTGAACAGTCTCACCAACTTCGGCAAGCCGTGGATTACCGTCGTCAACGGCAACCACCGCAACCGGGGCGAGTTACTGCTGCAGCACCAGTACAGCGGCGTCGAACTCAACAAGGGCGAGGCGCGCGACACGCTAGTGAACCTGAAGTTTTTGTGGGGCCGGCCCGTCCACCTCGAAACGGTCGTTGACGACAAGCCGACGCTGCTGAGTTTCGACGGCCAGGACTATACACAGACCGTAATCGGAGCCGAGAATGACCCCCGCCGCGCCCCCGCCAAGGCCAAATAATATCAGTGTGCCCGACGGCAGCGCCGAGGTCGTCGCGCGCCACGCCGACACCGTCGGCGCGGTAGTCGATGAGCTGCGCGTGACCCGGCACGGGCCGTCGGGCGAGACGCTCGCCGAGAAGGCCGGGCGCGTGGCCGGGGCGGTGCGCGGCCTGTCCGAGAACTTGCGCGTAGTCGAGATCGACGCGGCGCAAGACCACGCGGTGCTGCGCAGCGAAGCCCCGGAAATCGACGGCGACGAGCGGCGCTACCACGAGGTCGAACTGCACGGCACCGGCCGCGCGACGCTGAAGCGCTACAGCGCCAAGGGGACGGCGAAGCGCGAGGCGGTGCCGTTCCCACTCACGCACGAGGCGATCCGGCGCGTGGCGGGGCAGTTGGCCTAGCCGCCGCAGCCCGCCTTGACCCCGCGTCCGGCCCACGCTAAAAGCCCGCCGTCGAGAGGCCGGGCGCGCAAGTTCAGCCGAACCGCGCGTCTGCTGGTGCCGGGGCTAGGACGCCTTCGGACGAGGTCGGAGGTCCGGTCGGGTTTGGCCAGTCGGGGTAGCCGCCCCAGACGGTACGAACGCCGGGACTCTTGCCGGAACGGATTCCGTTTGCACGAGGTGGGATGTCGTGGGCAGTTGGGTTGTCAAGTGTCGGTCGTGCCACGACGAGTGGACGCTGGTCGGGTGCTGGTCGGACTACGAGCGGCAGGCGGTCGAGTCGCGCCCGTGCCCGGAGTGCGGGGCGTACACGCTAGCCAGTCCTGAGCCGAAACCGCTCCCCGCCCGGCGGGGTGACGGCCGTCGTATCACTGTCAAGGTAGGTCGCCAGGTCGCCTAGAACCCGCCTCGGCGAGCAGCCGATTCCGCACGACCGCGAGTCGGGCCGGCCAATCGAACTCGGTCGCCAATCTCACCCGGCCCGCAGCCCCCATCCGTGCGCGGGTCGCCGCATCGCCGGCCAGCCGGTCGAGCGCCGCGGCCAGCCCCGCGACATCGCCGCACGGCACGACCAGCCCATCGATCTGGTCGCGCACGAGGCTCCCCGGCCCGCCGGCGTTGTACACCACTACGGGCAGCCCGTTCGCCCACGCCTCGGGCAGCACCAGCCCGAACGAGTCGGTGCGGCTCGGCAGGGCGAGCACATCAATTCCGGCGAAAAAGTCGCGTTTCTCGGCTTCCGTCAGCGCCCCCAGGTACGTCACCGGCCCCGGCAGTTCGGCGGGGAGTGCCCCCGCCATCGCCGGCCCGGCCAGCACCACGCGCGCCGGAGTTCGCATCATCCCCGTCGCCGCGAGCAAGTCCGGCGTCCCCTTCGCGGGGCTGTGGTTCGCCAGCATCCCGACCGCCACGTCGTCGTCGCCGACATTCCAGCGCGCCCGCGCCGCGCGTCGGTCGCCGCCGGTGCATTCGCCGGGTTCGGCGCCCAGACCCTGCAGCACGACGCGGCCGCGCGGCACGCCCAGTCCGGCCACCGCGTCGGCCTCGGCGGCGGTCTGGCAGAACACGACATCGGCTTGACGCAGCAGCCAGCGCAGCGGACGCGAGGTGTACTGCCGCCGGGTGCGGTTGCGGTCGTCCGCCAGGTCGCCGAGGTGCAGGAACGGCGTCAGCGCGAACGCCGCGTTTCTGCGCCGCGCGAGCCGTAGTGCCATGACGCACGGGTAGGTGTAGGGAAATGCAAACGCGTGCACCACGTCGTAAGGCATCGTGTCGGCATCAAGAACGCGACGCATGCCGGGGCAGACGGGGTTGCATGGCAGCGCCCGCGCCTGCAGCGGGGCGTGGGGAATCAGGCTGAGCGCTTTCAGCACGTACCGCCGCGCGGGGAAGTGCAGCGGCTTGAAGCGCCGCACCGGCCCCGTCAACTGCTCGGGGAACTCGTGCAGCCCGGCGTGCCACATCGCCCCGAGGTCGTCGGCGGTGCTGGTAAACACCGTCACGTGGTCGCCGTGGGCCTCGTAGAAGCGCGTGAGGCGGCGCGCGTAGGACTCGGCGCCGCCGAGGGCGGGGGGGTAGCGGTGCAGGAAGTGGGCGATTCGCATGGGCCGGTGCCACTAGCGTCGGGGCGGCGGGCCGGTATGATACCCGCACCCGCCCGCGCCCACATCCCGAACCCACCTTAGGAGAGAGCCGCCGATGTTCCGCATCTCGCAACTGGCGTCGTCGGTCAAGCCGAGCGCCACGCTCGCGGCCGGGGCCAAGGCCAAGGCGCTCGAGGCGTCCGGGGTGGCGGTGTACGACTTCAGCCTCGGCGAGCCGGACTTCGACACGCCGCAGCACATTGCACTGGCAGCATCCGAGGCGGTGAGGAACGGCCAGACGCACTACACCCCCGCGTCGGGCACGGTCGCGGTGCGGCAGGCGATCTGCGACTGGTACGCCAGAACGTACCAACTGCACGCCGCGCCGAAAAATATTGTGGTCTCCAACGGCGCGAAGCACAGCATTCATAATGTGCTGATTTCCACGGTCGGGCCGGGCGACGAGGTGGTCGTGCCGACGCCGTGCTGGGTCAGCTACTGCGACCTCGTGGCGATGACGGGCGCGGAGCCGGTCTTGGTGCCGACCACGCTCGAAAACCGCTTCAAGATGACGCCGGCTCAGTTGCGGGGCGCGATCACGCCGCGCACCAAACTCGTGATGCTGAACAGCCCAAACAACCCGACGGGGGCGGTGTACACCCGCGCGGAACTCGAAGCGCTCGTGGATGTCGTCCTCGAAACCGATGTCAATATTTTGTCGGACGAAATCTACGAACTGCTCACCTACGACGGCGCCACGCCCACCTGCGTGGCGACCCTGCGCCCCGGACTGAGCGAGCGCACCATCACCGTGAGCGGCGCGAGCAAGAGCTACGCGATGACCGGCTGGCGCATGGGCTGGGCGATCGCGCCCTTGGACGTGGCGAAGGCGATGGACGCGGTGCAGAGCCAAGAAACCAGTTGCCCGTCGAGCGTAAGCCAGGCGGCCCTGATCGCGGCCTTGTCGTCGCCCGAGTCGGCGGGGTGCGTGGAGCGCATGCGCGGCGAGTTCGCCGAACGGCGCGAGTTCGTCTACTCCCGGCTCGCCGAGATGCCGGGAGTGCGGTTCGACCGGGCGGGGGGCGCGTTCTACGCCTTCTTCGAGGTGGCGGCGTACTTCGGCAAAACGTTCGGCGGCGCCGCCGTGACCGACTCCGCAAGCTTCTGCAACGCCTGCCTGGAGCAGGCGCACGTGAACCTCGTGCCGGGGTCGGCGTTCGGGTGCGAGGGGTTCGCGCGCATGAGCTTCGCCGCCAAGCGCGCCACACTCGAAGCGGGGCTGGGGCGGCTAGCCGGGTGGCTGGCGACGGGGCGGTAGAGCCGCCGGCGCTACGACTTGCCGACGCAGTAAAAGCGGAGCGCCCGCCGGCCGCACGCGGGGCAGGGGATCGGCCGACGGAGTGAACCG
>CAXTPM010000265.1:0-3397 GCA_964245865.1 uncultured Fimbriiglobus sp.
CGGAAGCTAGGCGGGTTTGACTCGTGGTAGGGGATGCTTGTACACTTTGAGCATGTCAGGCCGCGTGAGTCGGGTCTAGGGTACTCCCGTCCGCACACGGCGCCGCGCCGAGTCCCCCATGACCGCCCCGACTGCCGCCCCGCGCGGGCTGCCCCCCGCCCGCCTCGAAGCCGCCCGCCGAGTCATCGCTTCCCTGACGAAAGAGTTCTTGCGGCTCGAAGGGTTTCACGCCTGCTGCACGATGTTCGCCGCCGCCGACCCGGCGTTGAGGTCGCGGCAGTTGACCGCGCTCGGCCGCATGTTCATCGATGCCGGACTCGGGCCGATGATGCAGTCAGAATACAAGCGGCTCGCGGTGAGGCTGCTGTGGCTTCCGTCCGGCGACTTGGCCCCGGCGCCACCGCCCGGCGCGCCCGCCGACCGCGCCGGCCCGGCGGACGACGTGCGCGCCTCGTGTCTGCGGGTGCTGCTTCTTGCGCAGTCGGGCAGTATGTGGGGCGAGGGCGTGAGGAAACTGGAGAACGGCGAAGCTAACCCCTTTCCCTCCGTGTGCGGGTTCCTCGAAAACGCCATCGCCAAGTGCGTCGATGGCGCGTTAGTGGCGTCGAACTTGTTGGCCGAGATGTGGCGGCTGTGGCAGGACCGAATGCTGCGGGAAGTGATGCCCAACGAGCTAGCCGAGACCGCCCGGAAGTCCGGCGTACTCCAGTACGAAATCGAGGCGGCTCTGGCCGGGGCGGAGTTCGAGGACAGCCCGGCCCGGCGGTGGGTCGAGCACTGGCCCGACGCCACCAAGTACGAGGGGTTGTGCGACGCGCTCGGGGCGCGCCCGCCGGTGGGGGCCGGGGGCGGCTGGCGGGAGGGGGCCGGCCTGTATTCCGAGGAGCGCGACGCGACCGCCCCCAAGCCCTACACCTGCCCGGCCAGCGGGCTGACGGTCCCGCCCAAAGACGAGAACGGGTTCGACAGGCTACACGATGTGGTCCTGAAACTCGGCGCCGCCACTACGCCGCCGAGCGAACTGGAGTACCGCGCGGCGCACTGGTTCACCTGGATAGAGGTCCGGCAACTCCAAGAGGGCGCGATGGGCCGAGCTGCCCTGCGTCGCCCCGGCCCGTGGCCCGCCCCCGTGTTCGACCTTTACGAGCGCGTGATCCTACTAGCGGCACGCGACGGGGTGACGGCCCCGGCGCTGGGCGACCCGCCGGCCGAGACGCGGGGGCGCGACTTGGTGATCGATCGGAAACTGCGGGAGGGGTACGCTTGGCTCGCCGCGCAGGCCATTCGGGTTTCGCGCGCGGCGGAGGCTGTTGCCCAAACGGTGGTGTGCGCCCCGGCCGGCGTGGAACCCAGGCTGTCGGAACGCCAGTACACGATCGTTGACGAACTCTTAGTCAAGAACGTCGTCCGGCGGGCCGACCGGGTAACGACCGCCGAACTGGCGGAAATGATCGACGGCTGCAACGCGGCGCCGGACGGGTTTAAGCAGCCCGTCGCAGGCCTGGTGGCCGCGAAACTGTTAGAGAGTTGCACGGGGCGGGGCGGCGGGGTTTGGCTCACCGATGACGGGGTGCGCCTCGCCCAGTCGCGCCGCCCACCGCGTGACACACAAACGGTGTGAAACGGTGCGCACCGTTAACACCCTGATAAACACCGTTGTCTCCGCAAGACTGCTGGTGTCGGGAAGTGGGCCCTTCGGCCCGCCCCGCACTTCGGGAGTCTCACCGTGTCTACGTTCCTGACCGCCGAGGCCAAGCGCGCCGCGCTCGAGGCCGAGTTGCTGACCTACGCCGACGTTGCGGAGATGCTGAACGTCAGCGAGAAGACCGTCTCGCGCCTCGCGATCCCCGGCCGCGTCCACCTCGGCCGCTCTGTCCGCTTCGTCGCGGCCGAGGTCCGCCGCTGGATCGCCGCCGGCTGCCCCGCCAACCACCCCCATCCCCAGTAAGCGCGGCCGGGCCGGCGCCCCTGCCAAGAGTCACGCCGGCCCGTCTGCGGGAGGTCATCCCGTGTCTAGTGTACGCCGTCCCGATTGGGGCGTGAAGGCCGACGCGCGCCCCGTCGATGCCGTTCTCGAACTACTGCCTGGGGCACGCCCCGCCGCCGACGGTGGCCACCGCGCCTGCTGCCCCGCGCACGACGACACGAACCCCAGCCTCAGCATCGCCGAGGCCGACGACGGCCGCGTGCTGCTGCACTGCTTCGCCGGGTGCCCCGCCGAGGCCGTGGTCGATGCGCTCGGCCTAGCGATGGCGGATCTGATGCCCAACGGCGTCGGCAAGCCGCGCTCCGCCGGCCGTGGCGTGCTGGAGGGCCGGCCCGAGGGCGGCTCGTTCCGCACGGCAAGGGAAGCGCTCGGAGTCCTCGAACGCCGGCTCGGCCCCGGCCCACAACTCTGGACCTACCGCAACTCGGACGGCGAACCCGTCGGGGTGGTGGCGCGGTGGGACCAGAGCGGCAAGAAGCTCGTCCGCCCCGTCTCGCGCCACCAGGACGGCTGGCGCGTCGGCGCGATGCCGTCGCCCCGCCCGCTCTACCGGCTGCCCGAACTCGCGGGCGCCGAGACGGTGGTCGTGTGCGAGGGCGAGAAGTGCACGGACATCGCCGTGCGGCTCGGCTTCGCCGCCACGACTTCGGCCGGCGGGGCGGGCGCGCCGCACCTCACCGACTGGGCGCCGCTCGCGGGTAAACCGGTGGTGATCGTGCCCGACAACGACGCGGCCGGCCGCAAGTACGCCTCGGAGGTCGCGGCGAAGTTGGCCGCGATCGACCCGCCCGCCGGGGTGCGGATAGTTGAACTGCCGGGGCTGGCCGAGAAGGGCGACATCGCCGACTGGGTGGGGGCGCGGCCGGGCGTGGCCGACGCCGAACTCAGGGCCGAGTTGGAGGCGCTGTTCGCCGCGTCGCCGAAGCCGCCCGACCCGCCTATCGAACCGGCCGCGACCGCCGAGCCGTGCGGGGATCGGCCCTGGCCCGAGCCGCTGGACGACGCCGCCTTCATCGGCCCGCTTGGCGAGTACGTTCGCCTCATCGCTCCGTTTACCGAGGCGGACCCGGCGGCGGTGCTGGTGCAGGCGCTCATCCTGTTCGGCTGCGCCGCCGGGCGCTCGGCCCACGCCCAAGTCGGATCGACCCGCCACCACGCCAACGACTTCCTGGTGATGGTCGGCGAAACGTCCGGCGGGCGCAAGGGCACGAGCTTCGCCGACGCGCGGGCCGCGTTCTGCGGGGCGGATGACGCCTTCGTCGAGTCCCGCGTGACCGGGGGCTTGAGTTCCGCCGAGGGGCTGATCCACTTCGTGCGCGACCCGGTGGAGAAGCGCGAGGCCGTCAAGGAAAAGGGCAAGCCACCCCGCTACGAAACCGTCGTGACCGACGAGGGGGAGGCGGACAAACG
>CAXTPM010000265.1:3407-7094 GCA_964245865.1 uncultured Fimbriiglobus sp.
GTCGAGTTCCGCGCCGAGGACCTGCTCCCGGGCCTGTTCGTGGAGGCCGAGTTCTCCAGCGTGCTCAAGCAGGCCCAGCGCACAGGCAACACGCTGTCGGAGACCGTCCGGCAGTTGTGGGAGACGGGCAACCTACGCACGCTCACCAAAAACTCGCCCACCAAGGCCACCGGGGCGCACGGCGGCGTCGTCGGCCACGTCACCGAGGCCGAACTCAAGCGGCACTTGACCGAGGCGGAGACCGCCAACGGCTTCGGCAACCGCTTCCTGTGGTTCGTCTCGCGTCGGTCGAAGTTCCTCCCGGAGCCGCCGGCGCCCGACCCCGCGCGCACCGCGAAAGTCCGGGCCGAGGTTTTCGCCGCCCTCGCGTCCGCCAAGTCGGCCGGCCGCACCGACCGCGACGCCGAGGCGCGGGAGGTCTGGGCGGGAGTGTACCCGCACCTCGAGCGCAGTCGGCCCGGCCTGGCGGGGGAACTGCTCGCGCGGGCCGCGCCCCACGTCATCCGGCTGGCGTTGATTTACGCACTCACCGAGCGGAGCGCGTGCGTGCAGGCCCGGCACCTGTCCGCCGCGCTCGCGGTGTGGGACTACTGCGAGCGCTCGGTGGCGTACATCTTCGGCGACTCGACCGGCGACCCCGTGGCCGACGAGGCGTACCGCGTCATCCGCCGGTGCCCCGCCGGCATCTCGCGCTCGGACCTGTCGAACTACTTCGGCCGCAACCTCACCAGCGCCAGACTCACGGCCGCGCTGGGCGCGTTGCTCAAGGCGGGGCGCGTGCGCCGCGAAGAGAGGCCCAGCACCGGGGGCCGGCCGGCGGAAGTCTGGCACGCGACGGGGGGCCACCGATGAGCGCGCTCGCCATCGCCCGCCGAGTGCTTGCCGAAATGGCCGAGCGCGACGCGCGGGCCAAGCACCCCGACGCGGGAAACGAAAGTGACGCGGTAAGTCCGGCGGCGACGCCTGCGGCCGAACCTTCGCGCGTTAATCTCGTTTCCCGCGTACCCCCGTCGGAACCCGAGCCGCGCGAACCACCGGCCGAGACTTCCCGCGTCACTTTCGTTTCCTTCGTGGATGCCGTCCCGGAGTCAGCCCCCCGGTCGGCGCTCGCCGGCCTGTCCGACTGCCTTCTCGCGGCGCTGAAGTCACAAGCCGCCGCCGGGGACGCCGACGCCGCGCGGCAGGCGGTCGCACTCGCCGACTACTGGGCCGCGTGCGACCGGGGGGAGGTGGTGCTGGCCGAGACGCCGGGCAGCATCGCCGCCCGCGAGTGGAACCGGATGATCGACGAGCGCGACCGGGAGAAGCTGGCCGGCAAACCGACCCGCCTAAAGTCTGGACGCTAACGCAATACCGCTCCGCACCGACGTGGTGGTTCGACACGACTCACGTCATGCTGACGTGCCCCGAACCGACTGTAATTGACCGCAACCGACCCCCGAGCCAATACACCAACACCCCAACACGCGGAGCACACAATGGCCAGCCTCTCGACCGACGCCAACGGCAATCGATTAATTCAATTCGTCAGTCCCCACGACCGCAAGCGGCGAACGCTCCGGCTCGGTAAGGTGCCGAAGAAGACTGCCGAGTCGGTGCGCACTAAGGTCGAGGCGCTGGTGGCCGCGATCTCATCGAAGGTGCCGCCCGACGCCGAAACCTCCGCGTGGACCGCAGCCATCCCGGACGAACTGGCTGCGAAGCTCGCCGCCGTGGGGCTGATGCCCGAACGCCAGTCCGCCACGCTCGGCGAGTTCCTAGCCGGCTACCTGGAGCGGCGGAAACTCGACGCAAAGGGCGGCACCGTCACCCAGTTGGGAGTCATGGCGGCGGACCTCACGAAGTTCTTCGGCACCGGCTCGCCGCTGTCCGGCATCACCGAGGCCGACGCCGAGCGCTTCCGCGACCACTACCTATCACGCGGCCTCGCCCCCGCGACCTGCCACCGCCGGCTCAACGGAATGAAGACGTTCTTCCGCCGCGCGGTCAAGGAGAAGCTGATTGCCGCCAACCCGTTCGCGGGCGTCTCGACCCCCGGCGGCAACCCGCGCGACCGCCAGCACTACGTCACCGAGGCCGACGCCGAACGGCTCATCGCCGTCTGTGATCCCGACTGGCGCCTCATCGTCGCCTTGTCCCGCTACGCCGGGCTGCGCTGCCCGACCGAGGTGCTGAGCCTGAAGTGGGAACACATTGACCTCGCCGCCGGGCGGACGATGGTGCCGTCGCCTAAGACCGAGCACCACCCCGGCAAGGCGTGGCGCGTCGTGCCGATCTTCGCCCGTCTAAGGCCGTACCTAGAGGAAGCGTTCGAGGCGGCTGCGGAGCGGGGCGCGGTGTACGTCGTCGGCGGGGGCTACCGCCTCGCGGCCAACAAGCCGGGCGGGTGGGTCAACTGCAACCTTCGCACCCAACTGACGCGGCTGGTCCGGCGGGCCGGGCCGGCGCCGTGGGCGAAGCCGACGCACAACATGCGGGCGAGTTGCGAGACGGACCTGATGCGGGACTATCCGATTCACGTCGTGTGCGCGTGGCTCGGCAACACCCCGGACGTGGCGATGAAGCACTACTTGCAGGTGCGCGAGAGCGACTTCGAGAAAGCAGCGGGGCAAGTCGAAGGGGCCAAAACGGGCGCTGCAGAATCCGGTGCAGTCGCGCTGCAAAACGCGGTGCGGACTGCGGCGGACGTTAGCGAACCTGAGAAGACTGGCGAGACAGAAACCACTTGCGGTGTAGGCTTTAGGGCGGATGAGGGGGTTGCAGTCTCCTCCAGTCCTGTCGATCTAATTACCCGGCTAGGATTCGAACCTAGAATAAGAGAGCCAAAATCTCTGGTGTTACCGTTACACTACCGGGTATTCGCCGCCGTCATCTTAGGCATTCTCAGCGAGGCGTTCAAGCCGAATCGGGTTCGCGCGCCGAACGATTTGCGGGAGGGTGATTCGGACCCTCGCCGCGGGGGGCGCCGGGGTGCCACTGCACCAGGAACGCGAGCTGCTCGAGCTGAATCCCCAGGTCCACCGTGACCACCTGCACCCCCGGCGGCACGCGCAGGGACACCGGGGCGAAGTTCATGATCCCGCGCACCCCGGCGGCGCACAACTGCTCGGCGGTGACTTGCGCCGGGCCGCTGGGCGTGGTCAGCACCGCGAGTTCGGGGCGCAACTCGCGCACCCGGCCCGGCAGATTGGTCGCGGGTTCGACAACTAGCCCCTCGACGGTCTCGCCCACCTTCGCGGGGTCGGCGTCGAAGAGCGCCAGCACCGTCAGCCCCTGCTCGCGGAACGCGCCGCTTTTGAGTAGAGCGCGGGCCAAGTTGCCGACGCCGACCAGCACGCCGCGCCACGGGCGGTCGATGCCGAGCGTCCGGCGAATCGCGAGCGTGAGTCCGGCGGCGTCGTAGCCCACGCCGCGCTGGCCCAGGTGGCCCAGCGCCGCGAGGTCGCGCCGCACTTGCGCGGCGCTCACCTGCACCGAGCGGGCCAACTCGTCCGACGACACCGCCCGGCCCCCGAGGGCGCTCGGGCCGAGGCTGCGCAGGTACTGGCTGAGGCGCTGCGCGGCGGCGCGCGACGGGCGCGACTCGCCCGGCTCGGGGGCGGCTGGGTCCGGCGGGGGCGGGTCACTCGGCATCGGTCCTGCCGGGGGGGAGTCGAGTTCGGCGGTCGCTCATTCTAGCGGAAGCGC
>CAXTPM010000266.1:0-2276 GCA_964245865.1 uncultured Fimbriiglobus sp.
ACACGAGGAACGCGGCGTGCAGGCGCACCGGCGTGCCGTCGGGGAGCGGGAAGAGCCTCAGCGCCCAGTCGAGGGGGTTTCGCACGGTCTTGCCTCCGGGTCCGCGGCGTGTACGGCTATCCTAGCAGGGCCGCGCCGCCGCCGCAACGAACTCGGGCGCGATTACGAAAGGTGCGACGCATGGGGCGCGAACTCGTCCACGCCGGGCGCAAAATCCGGGTCTACCGCGACACCCAGACCGCCCCCGACGGCAGCACCATCACGCGCGACGTGATCGACCACCCCGGCGCGGTCGTCATCCTGCCGGTGGTGAGTGCCACGGAAGTCTGCCTGCTGCGCAACACGCGCTTCGTGGTGGGCGAAACCCTGTGGGAGATCCCCGCCGGCACCCTCGAACCCGGCGAAGACCCCCTCGACGCCGCCAAGCGCGAACTCGCCGAGGAGACCGGCTACACGGCGTCGAAGTGGACGGCCAGGGGGTACCTGTTCGCCTCGCCGGGGGTGCTGAACGAGCGGCTGTACCTGTACTTCGCCGAGGGTTTGACGCCGGGGCCACAGCGGCTCGAAGCGGACGAGGAGATGACGGCCCACACGCTGCCGCTAGAGGAGGCGGTGGCGATGTGCCTGGACGGCCGCGTGCGGGACTGCAAGACGGTGACGGCACTTCTGATGTGGGAGCGGGCGGGGCGGGGGGCTAGGTGAATGCGTCGCGGAGGCGGGCCTGCATCGCCTCGGCCTCGGCCTGCCAGCGGTCGGCCTCGCGGGTGTACGGGTCATCGACGGCCCCGTAACGGTGCAAGAGGTCGAGCATCGGCCGGGTCGCGGCCTGCTCGGTGGTGTAGACGCCCCCGCCCGGCTGGCGATGGGGGTTCGGGTCAGCCCCGTGGGCGAGTAGCCACTCGGCGAGCGAGGTGTCGAACATCTGGGCCGCGTAGAACAGTCCGGGGTCGGGTCCGAGGATGGCCCCGCGCGCCACGGCTAACTCGAGCAGGTCGCGGCACTCCTCGAACGCCGTGCGCTGGTACTCGGCGTGGCGGCGGCGGGCGGCGATCATTTCCGCCACATGCAGGGTACCGTTTTCGTCGTAGCGATAACCCGTCTCGGTCGAGGCGGCGCGGAAGTCGAGCCAGCGGTCTTCGCCGGGGGTCGGGGTTTCGCCCCCCGCCAGCCGCAGCGCCCGGCCGTGGCGGCGCTGGGCGGTGTCGCGGACGCAAGTGCCGATGTCGTAAATGACGGACTCCGGCGCGGGGCAGCCGCGCACCGCCTCGGGGTTCTCGCGCAACTCCCGCCGCGCCCAGTCGATCATCCCGATCCTGAGCGCGAGGTTCAGCGACGGCCGCGCGCCGAACTCGATCAGGACTTCGGCCACGCCGACGTAGCCATAATCGACGGTCATCGGCGTGCGGCCGTCGGCGTTGCGCGCCTCGGGGTCGGCGCCCCGCGCGCAGAGCATCCGGGCCACGGCCGTCTTGCCCTCGTAGCAGCCGCCGAGGTGCCGGGCGGCGAAGTGCAGCCCCGTCTCGCCCCGCGCGGTGACAGCTCTGGCATCCGCGCCGAACTCCAGCAAGAGTGCGGCGACTTCCGCGCTGCCGGTGTAGGCCGCGAGCATCAGCGGCGTGCAGCCCTCGAACTCGTCGCCGTCGTAGCAGTAGCCGTCGGTGTCGTCCCGCGCCAGGGGGTCGAGGGCGAGCGACGGATGCTGTTCGAGCAGTTCGCGCAGGCGCCCCACTTTATTGTGGGCGATGAGCGACCACAGCCCGAGTTCCTCGTCGGCCGGCTCCCGGTACGGCGGCGCGGCCTCGTCGGTGCGCCCCAGCAAGTAGAGCGCGGCGGACTCGCGCACCCACTCGCCGACGGTGCGGCCCGTCGCCACCGTGGCGGACAGCATTTGCCCGTCGCGGCAAAGGAAGTCGCCGCCCGAGATGGTGCTGGCCGGCAGCGGCCCCCGCTCCTCGACGAGATCCAGCACGCTGCGGTCGAGGTCGCCCTGCGCGAACCACCCGGCGCCGCCCGTGAGGAACGTCCCCCCGCTCTGGATCATCGGTTCGTACCGGAAGCTCACGCAGCACACTACGCCCAACTCCGGGTGGTCCTCCACGCCGGTGATCACCAGCACGTCGCTCGCCTCGGGGGTCTCGCACCGGAAGCGCCAGTGCTGCGCGACGCGGTAGGCGGTGCGGGCGAACGGGTCGCCGGACTCGCCCGCGGGGCGGTTGCGCTCGCTCTCATGGATGCGGGTGGAGACGAAGCCCGGGCACAGCACCGAGACGCCGATG
>CAXTPM010000266.1:2286-7089 GCA_964245865.1 uncultured Fimbriiglobus sp.
GGCGCTGCGGCCCCTGGTCGCCGGCGGGGTCTTCTACAGCGTGGGGGCGGCGCTCAATCTCCTGGGCTGGCCCACGCTCTGGCCGGGGCGGTTCGGCACCCACGACCGGCGGCGCGTCGGGCACGTCGAGCCGGCCGACGACCTGGGCCACCAGGGGCGGCGCGTCGGCGTAGGGGCGCAGCCCGGCGAGGGCGTCGGCCACGCGCCGGCACTCGGCGTAAGTGCCGGCGAACACGGCCGCGCTGCCGTCGGCGTCGATGCGCCCGGCCAGCGCGGTCGCGGCGACCGGCACGCCCCGCGCGTGCGGCAGGCCGCAGACCTCGGCGAGCGCGAGGACGAGGTCGTCGAAGTACCAGTCCGGCGAGTCGCGCAGCACAACCCGGAACGGCGGGTCGGGCGGCTCGTCGGCGGGCCAGAGGGTCAGTTGCGTCATCGGCGGCTCCACGCGGGCGGACTCGGCGGGGCCGCAGTCTAGAGCGCGGGGCGCTAGCGTGCAAGCGCTAGCCCCCCGCCCCTAGAACCGCAGCGGCCGCTGCCACGCCTCTTTGAGCTGCGCCAGCCCCAAGTCGATCGCCGCGCCGACGCGCAACCGCTGTTCGGCCACCGTCGCGCCGATCTTCGCGCACGGCAGGCCCGCGAAGCCGGCCGTGAACGCCTCCTCGTGCCCCGGCGGCACTTCGACGATGAAGCGCGTCGGCGACTCGCTGAACAGCCGCACCGCATCCGATAACTGCGGACCCGGCACCGCCCCAAGGGATGGCACCTCGGCGCCGAGTCCGCCGGCGAACGCCATCTCCGCCAGGGCCGCCGCCAAGCCGCCTTCGCTGCAGTCGTGGCACGCGCGCACCAGCCCGGCTTGAATCGCCGCGTGCAGCGCCCGGAACAGCTTGGGGGCCACCGCCACGTCGGGGGTGGGCACCGCCGAGCCGCGCTCGCCGGTTACCAAACAGGCGTGCGACCCGGCGAGTTCGTCCCGCGTCTCACCGATTAGGTAGATGGCGTTCCCGGCCTCCTTGAAGTCCATCGACACGCACCGGTGGGTGTCGCGCACCAGCCCGAGCGCGGTAATCAGCAAGGTCGGCGGGATCGTAATGCGCCGCTCGCCCCCCCGGTACTCGTTGTTCAGGCTGTCCTTGCCGCTGACGAACGGGGTGCCGTAGGCGACCGCCACGCGCCTGCACTCGTTGGCGGCGCGCACCAGCGCCCCGAGTTGCTCGGGGTCGGCGACGTTGCCCCAGCAGAAGTTGTCCAGGATGGCGATTCGGCTCGGGTCGGCCCCCACGGCGACGACGTTGCGCACGGCTTCATCAATGGCGCACGCGGCGCTCGCGGCCGGGTCGAACTCGGCGAACTGCGGGCACAGCCCGTGGCCGATCGCCGCGCCCAATCGGCTGCCGAGTTCCGGGGCGATCACCGCGGCGTCCGACGGGCCGTCCTCGTGAATGCCCACCAGCGGCTTGATCACACTCCCCGCCTGCACCTCGTGGTCGTACTGCCGCACGATCCACTCTTTGGATGCCACACTCGGCATCGCCAAGATGGCCAGCAGAATCTCGCCTGGGGTCATCGCGGTCGCCGGCGGCGCGCTCGCAATCGCGGGCAGCGTGTAAGTCGCCAGCCGGTTCACCGGGGGCCGCCCGCCGTGCAGGAACTCCAACTCGATGTCGGCCACGGGGCGCGACTGGTAGTACAGTTTCAGCCGGCCCGAGTCGGTGAACGTGCCGAGCGCCACCGCCTCCACGCCCTCGGCGGCGCACAGCGCGCGCAGCGCGTCCCAGTTGCCGGGCGGAACCGCGAGCACCATGCGCTCCTGCGACTCGCTAATCCAAATCTCGGTCGGGCTGAGTCCCGCGTACTTCAGCGGTGCGCGGTCGAGGTGGACTTCCGCGCCGAACCCCTCGGCCATCTCGCCGACGGCGCTCGAAAACCCGCCCGCGCCGCAGTCGGTGATGCTGGTGTACAGCCGGCGGTCCCTCGCCGCGAGGAGCACGTCGAGGACCATCTTCTCTTGGATGGCGTGGCCGATCTGCACCGCGCCGCCACTGATCGATTCCGACTCGGCGGTGAGTTCGACGCTCGAAAACGTGGCGCCGTGGATGCCGTCGCGCCCGGTGCGGCCCCCCACCGCGACGACCAAGTCCCCCGGCGCCACGCGCTTCGTCTCGAACCCCACCGGCACCAGCCCGACCGTGCCGCAGAACACCAGCGGGTTGGCCAGATACCGCGGGTCGAAGAAGACCGAGCCGTTGACGGTCGGGATGCCCATGCGGTTGCCGTAGTCGCGTACCCCGGCCACCACGCCCTGCAGAATGCGGCGCGGGTGGATCACCCCCGGCGGCAACTCCGATTCGGGGGTGGTCGGCGGGGCGAAGCAGAAGACATCGGTGCTCGCCACCGGCCTCGCACCCAGCGCGGTGCCCAGAATGTCGCGGATCACCCCGCCGAGGCCGGTGTTGGCGCCGCCGTAGGGTTCGATGGCGCTCGGCCGGTTGTGGGTCTCGACTTTGATGGCCAGGTGGTTCGACTCGCTGAAGCGCACGACGCCCGCGTTGTCGGCGAATACGCTCACGCACCAGTTCGCGGCGCCGAGCGATTGAATAATCTCCTGCGTCGCGGCGAACACGGTCTCCTTGAGCATGTTCTCGAACTGCACCGTCCGCGTCATCCCGCGAATCGTCTCGCGGTACTCGATCCGCCCCTTGAGCGTCTTGTGGCTGCAGTGCTCGCTCCAGGTCTGGGCGACCGTCTCCAACTCGCACTCGGTCGGCTCCCGGCCCGACGCGGCGAAGTGGTCGCGCACGCGGCGCATCTCGTCGGCCGAGAGGGCCAACTGCCCGGCCTGACTCAGCTTGATTAGCGCGGCGTCGTCCAGACCACTCAGTCTGACCTCGACATGACGAAACTCGTAGCCCCGGCCCACCTCGATGGTCCGCAGTTGCAAAGGCCCGGCGACGACCTGCTCGATCGCGGCGTTCGCCAAGAGTTTGCCCGACAGCAGGGTCAGTTGCCCCGCCGGCGCCGAGTCGGGCGCGAAGTAGCGGCGGAAGGTGCGCACGGCACTCAAACTCACGCCCAGGCGCGCGGCCGCGTCGAGCACACTCTGCGCCGCCGGGTCGGTGACGCCGGGCTTGGGCAGCACCGTGAGCGCCCCCACCGATTCCTCGGGGCGCGCCGGCAGCTCGCGCACGGTCGCGGCCTCGACCACGGGGTCCACCAGGAGCGCGGCCGCGAGGGCCATCGCGCCGCCACCGGTGAGGCCCGCCCCTTCGAGCAGGTAGCCTCGCGCGCTCGCGCTCACCAGGTCGGCGCCCGCGCGGGTGCCGGTGAGCAAGTCGAACTCGTCGCACACCCGCTCGCGGTCGCGGTCCACCCCGAGCGGCCGGATTTCGACTTCATAGAGCATCGCGCACCCGCTTCGCTTCGGTTAACCACCGGACTAGCCCGTCGCGGTCGCCGCCGGCCAACAGTTCGCTGAAGGATCGCATCCGCGCCTCGAAGTCGCCGAGCGCCGCGAGCACCGCCGGGCGGTTAGCCTCAAAGATTGATGCCCACAGTTCGGGGTCGCCGGCCGCGACGCGCGTGGCGTCGCGGAAGCCGCCGGCCGAGAGGTGCAGCCACTCCGGCGGCGTGACCCCGGCCAGCCCCGCCGCCGCCGCGTGCGGCAGGTGGCTGGTGTAGGAGAGCGCCCGGTCGTGCGCGGCGGGGTCCATTCTCACGACGCGCGCGCCGAGCGCCTGCCAAAATCGCTCGACGCCGCTGACCGCCTCCAGGTCGGTACGACCCGACGGCGTGACGACGACGGTGCGGCCGTCGAAGAGAGTCGCGTCGGCGTAGGACGCGCCCTTCTTCTCGCTCCCGGCGAGCGGGTGGCTCCCGACGAAGTGCGCCTTGCCCGCCCCCAGTTGCGACTCGACCGCCGCGACGATCCCCGCCTTGGTGCTGCCGACATCGGTAACCAGCGCGTGCGCCGGCGCGGCGGTCGCGGCGGCAATTACGTCCGAGGCCACGCGATCGACCGGGGTGCAGACGACCACGAAGTCCGCGTCCCTCACGCCCGCCGCCAAGTCGGTGGTCATCTCGTCGATGGCCCCCAGCGACTGCGCGCGGGCCAGAGTCCTCGGGTCGCGCCCGACGCCGACGACTCGGGACGCCACCCCCCGGCGGCGCGCGGCGAGGCCGAGCGAGCCGCCGATGAGGCCGACGCCGACCACCGTCAGTTGAAGGGGCCGCACCGGTGTCGTAGATTCGCCCTCGGGTCGCATCCGCACAGTCTAGCGGCCCGCGCCCCAACTAGGAAGGTGCCGATGCGAAGCGAAGTGACCGACCTGATCCGCCCCGGCCTCGCCGGCTGGACCGCCCTCGCCAAGCCCGGCGAGTCGGCAACCGGCACCTGGAGCGTCGCGGGCGGCATCCTGCGCACCACCGGGAAGCCGACGGGCGCCCTGGTTTCGGAGGCGAGCTACGCCGACTACCGCCTGGTCGTGGAGTACCGCTACACCGCCCCGGCGCTGGTGAAGCGGCCGAACTCGGGTGTGCTGATCCACTGCCAGCCCGGCAAACTCGTGTGGCCGCACGGCTACGAGGTGCAGCTCGCGGCGAACGACGCGGGGGACTTGTGGAAGCAGCCCGACGCCGCCGGCGCGTTCCCGGAGTGGGTGATCGACGCGGCGCGGCACGACGCCAAGAACCCCGTCCGCCGGGCGGTGAGGTCGGCCAGCGCGGGGATGGCCGAGAAGCCGGCGGGAGAGTGGAACCGCGTGGTGGTCGAGTGCCGGGGCGACGGGGTCACGGTCGAACTCAACG
>CAXTPM010000267.1:0-7078 GCA_964245865.1 uncultured Fimbriiglobus sp.
ACCTGACGGCCAAATTCCCCGCGCACGTCGTCTGCAAGTGGCTCGGCAACTCCCTGAGAGTCGCCGAGACGCACTACCCCCAGACTCAGGAAGACGACTTCCGCAAGGCCAGCGAGATGCCCCCCTCCCCTACTCGGGTTGGGAGGCGGTGCGAATTGCGGTGCAGTCGCCGGCGAATTGGTGCAAAATACGGTGCGGACTATAGCTGACACCGGCGGACAGGACGGGACCGAAGAAGCGCCGAACGCGACGATTCCGAGCGTTTTAGCGTCTCTAGTCCTGCCGTGTCCGCGGGTCCGTTCATTCTAATGCCCGAGACAGGACTTGAACCTGCACCCCCTTGCGAGGACCAGCACCTCAAGCTGGCGCGTCTGCCAATTCCGCCACCCGGGCAGGGTGATGGGCTGATTATGGCAGACGCCGCCGAGACTTCAAGCCCTCTCTCGGTCGCCGGGGGCGCGTTTTCCGCAGCATCGGCTACCCGGCGCGGCCCTCAGCCGCCCCGCCCCCCGAGGAAGCCCGCGCACGCCGCCGCCGTCGGCCCCGGCAGGGTGTATTGCGGGTAGTGCCCGCCGGGGAACTCGGCGCGCCGCACGTCCCGCAGCCCCCGTTCCAGCTCGCGCTCGCACTCGCGCGGCACCACCGGGTCGGCGGCGCCGCCAATCAGGAGCACCGACGGCGCGACTTCGCCCAGGCGCGGCCGCAGGTCGAGCGTGGCCAGGACCGCCGCGCGCTGGGCCACCGCGCGGATGGGACTCGCCCCGCTCATCCGCAGCATGAAGGCGTAGGCACTCCCGTCGGCCCCGGCGAACTGCGGCCCGTCGAGCGACTTCATCGCCTTCGCGCGCCCCGGCAGGTCGCCCATCCGACCGGGGACGAAGCGCGCCAGCCGCGCCAGCCCGACCTCGTACACGTTCAGCGGCCGGCGTGCGAACCCGCCCTGTAGCACGATTTTCCCGACCCGCTCGGGGGAGTCGAGCGCCAGCCGCAGGCCCACCGCCGAGCCGTAACTCGCCGCGAACAGGTGCGCGCGGCTGATCCCCAAGTGGTCGAGCAGGCAGACGATGTCCGCCGCGTGGTCGGAGTGCTTGTAGCCGCCGAGCCGCGCGCCGTCGCCCGCCCCGTCGGCCAACTCCAGCCCGACGCAGCGGAAGCCCAGCGGCACCAGGCGTGCCATCACCATGGCGAACGAGCGCATCTGGTCCGAGAGGCCGTGGACGAACAGCACCGCCGGGGCGACCGCGTCACCCCAGTCGAGGTGGCGCAAGTGGTAGCGCGGGGTGGCGAGCGTGCCGAAGCGCGCCCCGGCGTCGAGCGCCGATTCGGCCGCTTCGACCTCGCCGGGCCGGGTGTACTCCCACGGGGGGGCGGGCGCGTCACTCATAGAAGTGGGCCGCGGCGAAGCTCACGCTCTCCTCGCCCCGCGGGTGCTTGTATTGTTGGTAGCCGCCGGCGACGCCGACCCGCGGCCTGGCGACTTCCAGGCCCACCCACGTCGGCGCGAGGCCGCAGATTCGCCGGGCGTCCCCCTCGGCGGCGACGGCGGAATAGTACCCCGCCGCGTCGGCCGCCTCCAGGCGCGCCAGCAGTTCGGCGTCGGCGGCGCGGCCCGACTCGAGTTGCGCATCGCCAACGGGGCGCGGGTCGCCGAACTTCGGGCCGACGTGCGCGAGGTCGCCGCTGACGAGCACGCAGACCGGCTCGCCCGCCTCGGCCACGGCCCGCCGCAACGCCTTCACCAACTTGAGCCAGCCGGCGTCCTCCCACGGCGGCAGGCCCGAGTCGATGTTCCCGCGCATCGAGCCGATCAAGACCGGCACCAGCCGCACCGGGCGCGTCTCGCTGCCGAGGCCGACTTGCAGGAACGGCACCTCCAGCTCGATGCTGTGCTCCGGCAAGTGCGCGTCGAGGTCGGTCAAGCAGTCCGGCCCGTAGTGCTGCGAGACGCACTTGACGAAGGCCTGATCGGTCTCGACGGCGCCGAGCGGCGTGGCGTAGTCCTTCGCGGTCAGCGTCACCCGGCTGTGCGAGTAGTGCGACGTGGCCAGCACCAGGAACAGCCGGGCGTCGGTCTGGGCGACGAGTGGCGCGAACGCCGCGCCGTAGGTGGCCCCGCCCCGGCCGTAGTCCATGTGCGGCGCCAGGGCCGCGCACAGCCTCCCCGGCGCGGGCGCGCCCGGCGGCGCGGTGGCCAGGAGCGAGCGCACCTCGGCGGCGAGTTCGCCGGCGCCGGCGGGGTAGCTCCCGGCGCACGCCGGCAGGCGGGTCGGCCCCCGGCGGTAGTCCTCGAAGGTGGCCCCCGCCAGCAGGTACGACTCGTCCAGCGCGCGGAGCAGGTGGCCGATGGTGTCGGCGTCGTGCCGCCCGGCGGTGAGCGCGGCGAGTTCCGCGGCGGAGTGCCGGCCGTCGATGGCGTCGAGCACCGGGCGCCACGACGGGTCGAGGAACAAGACACTGGGAGAGAGGCGGCGGGCGTCGAACACCGCCACGCGGCCGTCGCGGTGGGGCGCCACGCGCACCGAGGGGCGGAGCTTGGGCGCGGCGACTTCGGGGGGCGCGGGGGTCACGGTGGGGCGTCCCTGGGGTCGGGGGTGGCGTTATGGTAGTCGGCGAACCCCGCCGCGGCCCTAGCGCCCGGCGACCGACTCCGCGCCGCCGGCCTTCGCCTGCGCGGCGGGCCGGGCGAACACCGCGTAGGTGGCCCCGGCGAGAGCCAGGCTCAGCACCGCCGTGGCGGCGATGGCCCGCAGCGGCAGGGCAGCCGGCGCCGGGGCCGCGACCGTCGTCGGGGCGGGGTTGGCGGGCGCGGCGGGCCGGGGCCGCGGCGCGGGCAGCAGCGGGCCGGCGGGGGCCGGCGCCTTCGCCCCGTGCGTGGCCGAGGCGGGCAGCGCCGGCGGGGCGAACGGGTCGGCCACCGGCGCGGCCTGGGGCGCGCGCTTCGAGGGGGGCGGCGTCGGCGGCGCGGGCTGGGGCGGCTTCAGCTTGCTGTCCGAGTGGTAGCGCAGCGCCGACCCCGAGCCGCTGAGGCTGTACTGCCCCGACTCCGGCGCCGGCCCGGCGCCCAGGCCGCGCCGCGCGCCGCTGGAGAGTTGTACCGACGCCCCCGCCGAGAGCGCCCCGCCCACGGTCGTGGGGATTTCCAACTCCGTCGGCAGCCTCGGCGGCGACCCGAGCATCGGCTCCAACTCGGCCATCAGTTCGTCGGGCGTCTGCGGCCGGTCGGACGGCTTCTTGCCGAGCATCCGCAGCACCAGCGCCTCGAGCGCCGGCGGCACGCTGGGCCGGAGTTGCGAGATCGGGGTGACGGGCGCGAGCTGGTGCGCGATGAGCTTCTGGGCGATCTGCTCCCCCAGGAACGGCGGGCGCCCCGTGAGCAGGTAGTACGCGGTCGCGCCCAGGGAATAGATGTCGGCGCGGCCATCGACCTTCGAGCAGTCGATGGCCTGCTCGGGCGCCAGGAAGTCCGCGGTGCCGAGGATTTTGACCCCCTCGCCGCGCGTCAGGTTGTCGTTCTCCGCCTGGGAGCGCACCAGCCCGAGGTCGAGGATTTTGACCACACCCTGCCGGTCCACCAAGAGGTTCGCGGGCTTGATGTCGCGGTGGATCAGGCCGTGGTGGTGCAGGTACGCCAGCCCGCTGGCCGACTGCCAGAGGTAGTGCGCCACGCGGCCGGGGTCGAGCGGCCCGGCGCGGGTCACCAGATCATGGAAGCTGACGCCATCGACGTACTCCATCACCAGGAAGATGACCTCGGCGTCGGTGTCGAAGTCGAACGCGCGGACGATGTTGGGGTGGTCGAGGTTCGCCTGCGCCCGCGCTTCCCTCAGGAACCGCTCGCGGCTGTACTCGTTCTCGGCGCGATCCGGCGGGAGCACCTTGAGCGCCGCGCGGCGCTTCATGGTGGCGTGCTCGGCGAGGAACACCTGCCCCATGCCGCCCAGGCCGATGCGGTCGATGATCTTGTAGCGGCCCAGGAAGAAGCCCTTGTGCTTGCCGCGCAAGAGCTGCTGCGTGTGGAACGGCGTCAGCTCGCCCTCACTGAGAAGGGACTGCGCGAGCGCCTGCGGCGAGGCGAAGCCATCGGGGTGGATGGTGAGGAACGCGTCCAGCTTGGCCGGCTCGATCAGCGCGCTTTTGCGCAACAGGTCGAGGAACTCATCGACAGTCGTGGGAGCAGCCATGTTGACACCGAGACCCCGTCGCCCAGTTCCGCCGACGGCACGACGCCCATCGCGCAAGAGCCGACGCTACTGAGTAGTACGCAATCGGCCGGGCCCGCCATCAATCGCGGTCGGGAGTCCGACGCGCCGGGGGGCCGGGCACGCAAGGCGTCCGGGATTCGGACAGGCGCGGCGGGTCGGGTCGGCCGGGGTGCGAGACTTGATGCGGGGGGCGAGGGCGCTAGGCGACGGGAGCGCGGCCCTTCCCGGCGAGCCGGAACTACCGCCCCCGCGGTGCCCCCGGCACCGCCAGGAACGCCGGCGCCGAGTTCCCCGTCGCGGTCTTCCACGCGCGCACGCGCCCCGCGCCGTCGCTCGCGGCCAGCCACTTGCCGTCGGGTGAGATCGCCAGCGCCGTCACGCCCTCGGTCAGTCCTTTGAGGTGGTGGACGCCTTCGAGCTTGGGCGACTTCGTCAGGCGCACGGTGCGGTCGGCGCCGCCGGTGGCGGCGAACTGGCCCGACGCCGAGACCGCGAACTTCGTCACCTCGCCGTTGTGCCCGCCCGCCTCGGCCGTCTGCTTCGGCTCACCCACACTGGGCCAGGCGCGTACCCGGTCGTCGCGGCCAACACTCAGCACCGCGCCGCCGGGGGCGAAGGCGACGGCGAACACCGGCGCGTTGTGCCCGGCGAAGGTCTGCGTAATCTCGCCGGTGGCGATGTCGGTGAGGCGCGCGGTCTTGTCGCGGCTCGCGGTGGCGAGTGTTTTGCCGTCGGGGCTGAGCGCCACGCCGAGCACCCAGTCGGCGTGGCTCTCGATCGTCCTCACGAGTTTGGCGGACTTGACCCCGCCGGAGAGGTCGAACACGCGCGCCTGGCGGTCGCACCCGGCACTCGCCAGCCGCTTGCCGTCGGGCGTGGTCGCCACGTCGAGCACCAGGTCGAAGGCGGTCACGAGGTCGGCGAGTTTAACGGCGGGGTCGGCGAAGCCGTCGAGTTCGACGATTTCTTTGCCGCGATTGGCGGGGATTTTGTCGAGCCGGTACGCCGTGACGGTGCCCACCACGCCGGGCTTACCGCCGGCGGCGACCAGCGTGCCATCGGGCAGGAACAGAAGCGCGGTGGTCCGCTCGGCGCGGGTGCGGATTCGGCCGATGAGGTCGCCGTCGAGGCTCCACACAGTCAGCTCGCCCGCGCCGCCGAGCACCAGCCGGTTACCGTCGGGGGTGAAACACAGGGCGCGGATGGGGGCCGGGCGCAGCGGCCGCGCCGGGCTGGCGGCGGCGGGGTGGTCGGCGCGCCAGGCGGCCATCAGGTCGGCGTCGGGGGCGAGGCCGTCGAACTTCGCGCCCTGTTGAATCCAGCGCCGCACGACCTCGGCGTCGGGGGCGGGCACGCGGTCGGCCTTGTGGCGCGGCGGCATGGCGCGCACTTCGCCCGTCACCATCAGGGTGTAAAACTCGCTCTCGGCCGGGTCGCCCGGCGTAACCGGCCCGCCGTTGGCGCCGCCGGCCAAGAGGCGCTCGGGGCGGCTCATGTCGTACTTGCCGGACTTCTTGCGCTCGCCGTGGCAGGTGAAGCAGCGCTCGACCAGGACGGGGAGCACGTCGCGGCGGAAACCGACGGGCGGTTCGGGGGAGGGGGGCGCGAGACCGAGCGCGGCGAGGGCGAGGGCGATCACGTCTGGCTCCGGTCGGCGGGGTCTTCGGCCAAAGTCGCGGCCCGGTACTCGGCCCGGCCGGCGGCGTAGTCGTCGCTCGGCACGGCTTCGAGTTCGTCGGCGGTCCCGCCGTTCAGCACGCGCTCGCGCAGCCGCACCAGGTGCGGCACGCACCAGCCGCAGCCCGTGCCCGCGCCGCCGCACTGGCCCATCAGGCTCGCGCGGCTCGGCCGCTCGACGCGCACGAAGGCTTCGAGCTTGCGCCGGCTCACCCGGAAGCAGAGGCAAAGCGGCTCGTCCAGATGCACGCGCGCCTCCGGCGAACTAAGGTGAGAGGGACGCCAGTCGAACCGCACCCATTCTACGAGGCGAGCTATGGACCCGGCGCCGGTCATCGTCTGCGGGCAGGGGCGCATCGGGGCGCGCGTGGCGCTGTTCCTCGAAAGTGTCGGCGTGCCGGTGGTGCGGGTGGACCGCAACCTCGACCTCGCCGACCCGAGTTTCGCAGGCAAAACCGCGGTTCGGGGCGACTGCCGGCTGCCGGAAGTCTTGCGCCAGGCCGGGGCCATGACCGCGCGCGGGGCGGTGGTGGCTACGTCCGACGACCTCACGAATGTGGCGTGCGCCCTGGCGTTCCGCAAGCTCAACCCCGCCGGCCGACTCGTGGTGCGCATGTTCAACCCCGCGCTGGTGAGCAAGCTCGCGGGGAGCGTGAGCGACCAGACGGTGGCGCTGTCGGTGTCCGCGCTCACCGCCCCCCTGCTGGCGATGTCGGCCCTCACCGGGGAAGCCCTCGCGGCGTTCCAGGCCGACTCCAAGCCGATGCAGCTCGCCGAGATCGGCGCGTCGGGCGCCGGGCTGGTCGGCCGGAGCCTGGCGGACGTGGCGGGGCAGTACCAGGTGCTCGTGGTCGCCCACCGCCCGGCCGGCGGCCCGGTGCGGCTGTTCGCGCAGATTCAGGGCCGCGACAAGTTGCAAGCCGGCGACGCGGTGACGGTGTGCGGCGCCCCGACTAGCCTCGGGAAGCTCCAGGCGAGCGGCGGCGACCCGCTCTCGGCGGTCTACTGGGCCGGCTCGATCCGCCGCCTGGGGCGCACCGCGTGGCGCACGCTCGCCTCGGTCGATCTGCCCGTGAAGCTCGGCTTCCTGGCACTCTTCGGCATTACCGTGATGGAAGGCATCATCATGCTGTCCCACTTCAACCACCTGCGGCTGGAGGGGATGCCCTGGCGCACGGCCCTCGACCAGGCCGGGCGGG
>CAXTPM010000268.1:0-204 GCA_964245865.1 uncultured Fimbriiglobus sp.
CGCTGCACCACCAGATCACGAATGAGGTCGGTGTTGACTAGCAGTTCGTGAATCCCCGTGCGGCCGCGGTAGCCCGACTGGCGGCAGGCGCGGCAGCCGGTGCCCTTCATGAGTGTGGTGCCCTGCGACGCCTCGCCGCGCGGGAAGTCGAGCGGCAACTCCTCGGCCGGCGGCGTGAACGGGGCTTTGCAGTCCGGGCAGATC
>CAXTPM010000268.1:214-4140 GCA_964245865.1 uncultured Fimbriiglobus sp.
AGGCGCTGGGCCATGATCCCCTCCACGGTGGACGCGACCAGGAACGGCTCGACGCCCATGTCGATGAGGCGCGTGAACGCCGACGGCGCGTCGTTGGTGTGCAGCGTGCTGAATACCAAGTGGCCGGTGAGCGAGGCCTGAATCGCGGCCTCGGAGGTTTCCTTGTCGCGCATCTCGCCGATGAGGATCACGTCGGGGTCGTGCCGCAAAATCGAGCGCAGCGCGGCGGCGAAGGTCAGGCCGATCTTCGCGTGCGTCTGAATCTGGCAGATGCCCGGCTGCTGGTACTCGACCGGGTCTTCGACGGTGATGATTTTCGTCGATTCGTCCTTCACCTCGTTGAGCGCTGAGTACAGCGTGGTCGATTTGCCCGACCCCGTGGGGCCGGTGACGATGACGATGCCGTGGGGGCGGTCGATCAGTTGGCGGAAGCGGTCATCGACCTCCTGCAACATGCCGATGGATTTGAGGCTGAACACCATGCGGCCTTTGTCGAGGAGCCGCATGACGATCCCCTCGCCGTGGACCATCGGGATGATCGACACGCGCACATCGACCTCGCGCCCCTGCACGCGCATCTTGATGCGGCCGTCTTGCGGCAGGCGCCGCTCGGCGATGTTCAGCCGCGCCATGATCTTCAACCGGCTGATGATCGCGGCCTGGAAGCGGTTGATCTCCGGCGGGAGTTTCTGCTCCTGGAGTAGCCCGTCGATGCGGTAGCGGATTTTGATCGTCTGTTCTTCGTGCTCGATGTGGATGTCCGAGGCGCGCTCGTTGGCGGCTTCGACCAGAATTTGGTTCACCAGTTTGATGACCCCGGCCTCCTGGGCCTCCTTGGCCATCTCCGAGTCGTCGGCCTCGATGTCTTCGAGGAGTTCGAGTTCGTCCTTGGGCGCCTGCTCTTGCATGAGCGCCGTGACGGTGTCGCCGCCGACCCCGTAGTGCTGCCGCAACAGCCGGGCGATTTCCTTCGGGCTGGCCAGCACCGGCTCGACGGACAGCCCCGTCATCGTGGCGAGTTCATCCAGCGCGTAGGCGTCGTAGGGGTCGCCGGTGGCGACGGTGACGGAGCCGTTGTGCCGGGCGATCGGCAGCAGGTTGCGCCGGTGGACGAGTTTCTGCGGCATCCCCGCTAAGACTGCGGGGTCAATTTTGGTCTGAGTGAGGTCCACGAACGACAGCCCGAACTCTTCGGCCAGGGCGTCGTACAGCGGCTCCTCTTTAATGAAGCCGCGCTCCAGGAGGGTTATGTGCGGCGGGTGCCCGGCGCCGGCGGCGATCGCGGCCTCGGCGCGGGCGCGGTCGGCCTCGCCGATGAGTCCCCGCCGGGTGAGCGCGTCGAGTAGCATTGCGGACTTCTGCTCGGGGTTAAGCGGGGAGAGCGTTTATGAGATTGTAGCCGGGGAGGCGTGAGGGGGGAGTGAGATTCGTCGCTGCGCTCCAAGTGTAGAGTGGGAAGAGTGAAGTGCGAAAGGAAGAGAAGGCAGCCCTCAGCGTCTGCTCTTCCTTGCGCACTGTCCCCTTCGCACTTCACACTTTCCCCCCTCGTTCCAGCAGTCCCGCGCTCCGCCGCAACTTCGCCTCCCCGCCCCGATCCGCCACCGGCGTCCCCGCGAACCGCCCGGCGAACTCCTCACTCGTCATCGTCAATACCTCCGCCGGGTCGAGGCTCGCCAGTTCCCCCCGACTCGGGAACGCGGGGTTCGGCTCGGCAAAGCGGTTCCACGGGCAGACTTCCTGGCAGACATCGCAGCCGAACAGCCAGCCGCTCAGGTCCGTCGGCGACCCCGGTGGCAGTTCCGGGCCGCGCACCTCGACCGTCAGGTAGCCGATGCACTTGCGCGCGTCGAGCTTGCCGGGCGCCACGAACGCCTGGGTCGGGCACGCCTCCAGGCAGCGCGTGCAGGTGCCACAGTGGCCCTGCCCGGCGGGGAACGCCGGGGCGTCGGCGACTAGCTCGGCACTCGTAAGCAGTGCGGCGATGAGGAAGTAGCTGCCGCGCTCGCGGTTGATGAGCATCGTGTTCTTGCCGAACCAGCCCAGCCCCGCGCGCCGGGCGAAGTCGCGCTCCAAGAGCGGCGCCGTATCGACCACGCCCCGGCTCTCCGCGCCCGGCACCTCGCGGGCCAGCCACGCCGCGAGTTCGTTTAACTTGCCGCGCAGCAGCGGGTGGTAGTCGCCGCGCTGGGCGTAGCTGGCAATGCGCCCGTGGCCCGGCGGAATGTCGGCCGGGGCCACCGCCGAGGGGCCGTAGTCGAAGCCGAGCATGACCACACCGCGCACCGGCGCGAACACACTCTGCGGGTGCCGGCGCGCCTCGCGGTGCTTGTGCAGGTAGCCCATTTCGCCGGCGTGGCCCGCGTCGAGCCAGTCGCACAGCGCGCCGAAGCCGTCGGCCTCGCCGGCCGGCGCAATTCCGGCGAGTGTGAAGCCCAGCCCGAGGGCGTGCTCTTTCAGGCGCGCCTCAACTGAGCCGCACTTGGGCGCCGAAGTTCTTCTGCTCTTTGCTAATGAAGTACGTGGCACACGCGGCGTCGATGAGGTCGGGGCTGAAGTTCACCCGCTCCATGTTATACTTGGCGATCGACATCATCTGGTCCAGCAAGTCGCGCGGCTGGCACATCCGGAACGGGCGCTCGACGGGCAAGTACCACTTGTTCACCAGGTAGTCGATCCCCGACGGGTCGAACTCCACGCGCTTGCCCCGGCAGACTAGCTCCCAAATCTGCCGGTACTGCGCCTCGGTGGGGTCGCGGATTTCGATCTTGAACTTGATCCGCCGCAGGAACGCTTCGTCGGCCAATTGGTTCGGGTCGAGATTGGTACTAAATATCAACACCGCGTCGAACGGCACTTCAATTTTCGTGCCGGTGATCGTGGTAAGGTAGTCGTACTTCTTCTCCAGCGGCACGATCCAGCGGTTCAGCAAATCCATCGGGCGGAGTTGCTGCCGGCCGAAGTCGTCGATCATGAAAATGCCGCCGTTGGCCTTCATCTGCAACGGCGCTTCGTAGTATTTTCCCACGGTGTTGAACTTCAGGTCGAGCTGCGCCATCGTCAACTCGCCGCCGACCACGATCGTGGGTCGCTTGACCGCCAGGAACCGCCGGTCGTACTGGTTGCCAGTTTTGAGCAGGCCGTCGAACCCCTCCTCGCCGACGTTTTCCTGCACGACGGTGTGCTGGATCGGGTCGTAGAGCTGGATGATCTGGCCGTTCGCTTCGATGGCATACGGAATATAAATCGTGTCGCCCATCAGCCGCGTGATGCGCTCGGCCACACTAGTTTTGCCGTTGCCGGGGTAGCCGAAAAAGAAAATCGACGTGGCCGAGTTGATCGCCGGGCCGATCTCGTTGAACACGTCCTCCGTGATAATCAGGTCGGCGAACGCGCGCTGAATACTCCTACGGGTCACCACCAGATTCTTCACAGTCTGCGCGAGTACACTTTCCACGTAGTCCGCAAACGGCACCGGCATCGGCCCGACGTAGCTGGTTTTGGCGAGCGCTTCCTGGAGCGCTTCCGTGCCGCGCGGCGGCTTGATCTCGTAGAGGAACCCCGACTCGCCGCCCGAGCCGCCTTTTTGGCCCGCGATGTCGATCAACATTTGCTTGCGCATCTGCTGAAGTACCGGCCCGAGCACGTTGAACGACGTACACAAGTACACCGCCAGATCGCCGCCCGAGGTCTGGCCGCGCGTGAATAGGGTGCGCAGCACCATCTCGAACACGAACGACTGGTGCAGCCCCAACTCCTCCAGTGTGCCGGGGTTGCGCGGCAAGTAGTTGCTGTTGGCGGTCGGCGAGGCTTCCTCGTCCGTGGGGGGCGGGTCGCCGAGCAGGGTTACGCCGCCATTCGCGTCGACATGCGCGGTTCAGGCGAGTCCGAGGGCCAGCTCGACGATGAATATCTTCTGCAGGAGCAGG
>CAXTPM010000268.1:4150-7064 GCA_964245865.1 uncultured Fimbriiglobus sp.
CCGTCGAGGCTCCCCATGCGCTCGGCCTCGGCGAGCAGAATCTCGTAGTGCAGCTTGTGCAGACTGAGGTGATCGACGGCCTCCTGGTCGCCGACTTCGACGGCCTGCGCGAGTCCGTCTAATACTGCCGGCGCGACGACGTACTTCACGCCGTCGATGTACATGTGGTGCAGGTACTCCCCCGGCCGGACGTAGCAGTCCGGCGTGTGGTCGGGGGTCTCCAGCATTTGTTGGTAGAACTCCGGCGCGATAATCACCCGCATGGCCGCACTCTCTCCGGTGGGGTCGCCCTCGGGGGGAGACTAGCACGGAGTTGCGCGCTAAGCGGGGTTAACGGCCGCGGATTCCGCCGGCGCGGATTCGGGCGCCACCTCGGGTGGCCCCGGCTTGACGCGGAAACAGAGCATGTTCCGGCCGTACTTCCTCACGTCCCACTTGTCCAGGTCGCCCAGGCGCTCGGCCGGGAAGCCGTCTTCCGCTTGCAGGGCCAGCACCGAGTGGTGCGGCGCCTTGGCGTACAGGTCGCCCACGAGTATCAGGAACCCGTCGAGCTTTTCGCCCGCGAGGTCGGGGAACGGCGGGCTGAGGAACAGGTTCACCGGCTCGTCCTCCAGCGGCACGATCCAGCGCTCGGCCCAGCGGTAGGCGTCGGCGCGGAGCACCACGGCCTGCGTGTGAACTCCAAAGTCGCGCGCGACTTTGGTGATTTGGGTGACTTGCTTGGGGTCTTTCTCGATCAAGTTCGCCCGGCTTGCGCCCCGGCTGATCGCCTCGAAGCCGCAGACGCCCGTGCCGGCAAAGACATCGTAGAACGCCCGCCCCGGCACGGCATTGCCGAGGATGCTGAAGAGTGCCTCGCGCACGAACTGCGGCGTGGGGCGCATGCCGGGGTGGACCGTGCAGACGATCTTGCGCCCGCGCAGGCTCCCCGAAACGATGCGGACTTCGGTCTTTTCGGGTTTCTCAAGCGGCATCGCAGTCATCCGGCGGAACGGGGCGTGGGTCGGGCTTTCCGCACTCTCAGCGGGCTGGTATAAGGCACCGCGAGTGCCCTGCCCGCCTACCGCCCCGTTGGGGGGAGTGAACCCGATGCGTCGTATTCTAGCGCTGAGTCTCGGAATCGGAACGGCAGTCGCGGCGGGAGTCGCGCGCGCCCAAGCCCCCGCCCCGCCGCCGGCGCCGCCGGCCCCCCAAGCACAGGCCGCGCCCGACCCCGCGCTCCTGGCCCACCTCAAGGCGTGGGAGGCGGTGATGGCCGGGTCGAAAAGTTTCCACGCGCAGTGCGTGCGGGAGTACGAGAACAGCAAGTTCCAAAGCAAGCAGGTCTACGACGGCACGGTGAGGTGCCTCAAACCCAGCTTCGCGCTGGCCTACACCCAGTTGCGCCCCGCGCCCGGCGGCAAGCCGCCGGGGGTGTACGAGATGACGATCTTGAACCCGACCGCCGCGTACAAGTACGCCTGCAACGGCCCCTGGCCCCTCCCGCCCGCCAAACTCACGGGCCAAGAGCAAAAGAGCGTTTTGGAAGAGTATCGCTTCCCGGCCGGGAAGAGGCCGAACAACATCATGCTCGACTTCCTGTCGGGCGGCATCACCGCCAAAGACGCGCTCGAGCGATTCGCCATCCGCGACATCGGCAACCCCGCCGATCCGAACTTCCTCACCCTCGAAGTCCGCCCGCGTCTCGACACTGATGCCAAGGACTTCCTCGGCATGACACTGGTGTTGTACCGCCCCAACCCGAAGTTCCAGAACCTGGCGTACCTCCCGGCCAAAATTGTGCTGGCCACCGACGACCGGGAGCACCCCAACCTCGAGACTTGGACCTTCACCGACCACCGGATCAACGATCCGAGAGTAACCGAGGAGACGTTTAAGCCGCAGCCGGTGTCCGCTCCGCAGTGGGAGCACGAGGTCAAAATGCCCCCCGCCCCCGCCCAGGCCGCGCCAGTCGGGCCGGTCGTAGGCCGGGCTAGATAGTAGAATCGCGGAGGTCGGATCGCGGAACAGTCGCGTAGTTAGTTGCCGGGCGTTTGTTTTCCGGTTCCGAACCCCGCGATCCGACCTCCGCGATTCTTCTCACGCCGCCTTCATGCCAGTCCCCGCACAATAGTCTCGTCCGGCCCCACTCTCGAATCGGCCGGGGAACTCCGGGGAGACTAGTAATGCGAATGATGTCGCGCGGGTTAGTGCTGGCGTGCCTGGTTGCGGTCGCCGGGTCGGCTTCCGCTCAGCCGCCGGGCGGGCGGCAGGGGGGTCGCGGCGGCGCCGGCGGGTTCGGCGGCGGGGGGCCGCTGGCGCTCTTCCGCTCCAAGACCGTCCAGGACGAGTTGAAGTTCACCGACGAGCAGAAGGACAAACTCCGCGACGCGGTGCCGAAAATCACCGAGGCGACCCGCGAGAAGTACCAGGCCGCGATGGCCGGCGGCGGGCGCCCCGACCCCTCGAAGTTCGCCGAAATCCAGGCCGAAATCTCGACCATGACCTACAAGGAAATCGGCGAGATCGTGACGCCCGAGCAGCTCAAGCGCCTCAAGCAGATCGACATCCAGGTCGCCGGGATGCGCGCCTACCAGATGCCGATGGTCGCCGACGAGATGAAGTACACCGACGACCAGAAGTCGAAGATGACGGAGATCAGCACCGACGTGCAAAAAGACATGCGCGACCTCGGGCAGGAGTACGAGGTCCGCTTCCCCGGCCAGCGCCCCGCCGACGCCGACAAGGCCGCCGAGTACGACAAGAAGCTCGCCAAGATCACCAAAGACGCCACCGACAAAATCGACGCAGTCCTGACGGCGGAGCAGAAGGCGAAGTTCAAGGAACTCTCCGGCCCGACGATCGATGTGGTGAAGGTGCGCGCGGAGAGCGCGCAGCCGAAAAAGAAGAAGTCGGACGACTAGGCAAGCGAAGC
>CAXTPM010000269.1:0-7046 GCA_964245865.1 uncultured Fimbriiglobus sp.
CTCCCCCCGCCGCCGAACAACTGGCTCGGCCGGCAGGGGGGGCAGGCCCGAATCGCCGTGCTCGTGGCGCCCCACGACCGGGCGCTACGGGACGAGATTTTGCGCCGGGCCGTCACCGAGGCCGACGCGGCGCTAGCGCTGCCTGAACTGTGGACGGTTCCGACCGTTAGGCCACTGGCCGAGGGGAACCCGCAGCGGGAACTCGACACCGACAAGCTCTTGCTGGCCCTTAAGCGGCGGCTGTGGGACACCGTGGCCTCGCGCCCCGCCGGCCCCGGCCCCCTCCAGGCACTATTCGCCGACGCCCGCGCGGCCGGGACCGCGAATTGGGGTTGTATTTCCAGCAGGTTCGAGTCGGACCTGCGGCTTGAACTGGCCGGACTCGACCCCGAGTCGCTGCCCGCCGTACCCCCGCTCGAAGCCGACCGGCGGAGTCAGGCCAGCGCGTGCGGCCACCTCGCCGCCGACCGCTGGCGCGACGGGCGGCGCGATCATTTCACGGGGCGACTCGCGCGCTACGCCGCCGAGACTGGGGCCGGCCTACAGGAGGTCTTCGAGGTACTCAAGCACTACGACTTGGACGCCGCGTGGGCGCTTGCCCAGAAGCTGCCCGCCGAGGGAGACTCCACCGTCCAGCGCGCGCCGATCTTGCACTCACTCATCGTCGCGGTCGCGTGGCGCGACCCCGAGCGGGCACTAGAACTGGCCGAACTAGAGCCGGGGGACGAGTGGGTGAGCGCCGTCGCGCGGGTCTGGGCGTACAAGCGGCCCGAGCAAATCGAGCGGGCTATCGAAACACTGCGGCACGAATACACCCGTAACCAACTACGCGGCGAGGCGGCCGACGAACTGGCATGGCGCGCCGCCGGGCACCTGCCGCGCGACTCCCCGCGGGCCGTGCCGCCGTTCCCAGGGGGCAGTGCCCGCCCCGCGACCCCCGCTGAGCTTCGCGCCCGCGGCGTGCCGCGCGGCAGCCCCGAGGAAATTCGCGTCCTCGACAACCCCGCCGACACCAAGTGGCTCACGGGCCACCACCGGCAGACGTGGCTGCGCCAGGCCGCGTCGCTCTCCTACCGTGAGACGGGCGGCTACGCCGGGATCGACGCCATCCTCGCGGGCCTGAGTGACCCCGCCGAGATCGACGACGTGCTGTGCCACGCCGCCGAGTTCTCGCCCCCCGCCGAAGCGGCGAAACTCCTGGCGCGGGTGAAGTCGGGCCGGCGCTACGTGGCGTCGGCGTGCGTCGCGGCACGCAAGGTCGGCGAGGGCGTGCTGCGGTCGGAGTGACCCGCCGCGCGACGGCCCGCCGGGAAGCCTATACTCTCAGGAAGTCGCCCGCCCCGAGGACACTCGCCGATGCCCGACCCCGCCCCGCCGACGGCCCCCGCCCCCACGCTCGAAGCCCCCGGCGCGGGGCTGCCGTGGTACGAACTCGCCGTGGCCAAGCGCGTGCTGTTTCCGCTCCACTGCGCCCGACTCGGCTGGGCCGGGGCGTCGCGTCTGTTCCAGGCCGAGGGCGAGCGCGTGCTGGCGCTACTAGCCCTGATCCCGCCCGAGCGCCAGGCCGAGCGAATCCTGGTCGCCCGGCTTCCGGGGATGGAGGACTCGTCGCGCTACTGGAGCGCGGCGATGACGGTCGAGCACCTCAACATCGTCGGGTTCCAGATTCGCCGGCTCATCGGCGCGCTGCGGGCCGGGCAGGTTCCCGCGCAGAAGGCCGACGTGGCGGCGGTTAAACCGACGGGCTTGATTCCGCCGGGCGAGGCGCGCGCCGAGTTCGTGCGCCTGCTCGCCGAGGCCGAGTCCGACACCAGCCCGGCCGTGCCGAGGGGGCAGGGGCCGACCGCCGAGCACCCCTGGTTCGGGCCGCTGACCGCCTACCAGTGGCACTGCCTGCTCGGCATCCACCAGGGGATTCACCGCAAGCAGCTCGAGGCGATCCGGGCGAAACTTTAACACCGACTCGGAGCCGGGGACGTGGCGCAGGGCAGACGACGCCGACCGAGCTGTGCCGCCGAGGTCCGCTTAGCGCCGCCCCAGCACCAAGTCGAGCGCCCAGCAGCCCCGCGCGTGCGGGCCGGCGCCGCGGCAGTGAGCCAGCAACTCGGCGGAGTCGCAACCGGCGGCTTCGAGCGCGCCGGCCAACTCCGGCATCCGGTCGAACGCGCGACCGTCGTAGATGGCGTGGGCGAGGTCGATGGCAGCGGCGCTGAGCCAGCGCGGGTCGGTGGGTGGGGCGGGGCGGAAGGGGTTGCCGTAGAGGTCGAGGATCAGCGCGGGAAGTTGGCGGCTGGTGTGGGGGACTGAGTAGCCACGCCAGGCCGAGCCGCCGGAGAGCATGGCGACTAGCTTGTCGCCGTTCACGCACGCCTGTGCCATACAGTGGTGCGGGTCGTCGAGTTCGCCGGGCCACGTCCCACCGCCGCGGGTCATGTACCGCCCGTACAGCACTTTCTGGTGCCGGACCACTTCGGACTCGTCGCACTTTCCGTCTGCGTAGCTCTCCGCGACCTCCACCGCCGCCCGCCATCGCTCGTCAGCTAATTCGGTCCACACCGAGCGCGCCGCCGCGACGCGCAGGAGTCGCGCTTTCCGAAGGCTCGTCAGCCTGAGCGCGTCGAGGTGCGCCAGCATAGGCACGGGGTCGGTCGCCGCGAGCCAGTCAGCTTCGGTCATGGCAGGCTCCTTCCTACCGCACCCCCGCGGCGGTCACCTGCGAACTCCCCGCCGCGCCGGTGCCGCTCGGGCCGGGCTTGGTGAGCGTCTTCGGCAGTTGCACGGTGCGGAAGAACGTGTAGTTCGGCTTCTCGAGCTTTTTGAGGTACTGCTCCAGCGTCTCGTCGGGGCCGAGGCGGACCATGCCGAACGGCTCGCCGCCGACGCCCGCTTGCCAGGCGACCTTGCCCCGGTAGACAAACTTCACACGCGAGAAATGCGGCGTGAACGGGTAGGTCTTCGGCTCGCGCCCGCCGAACCCTGGGAAGTTGCGCGGCATGCCGAAGTCGCGGAAGCTCAGCTCGCGCGTCTTCCCTTCCTCCATCTCGGCGACGAGTTCGATGCTGCCGTCGTCGCCCACGGTTTGGCCGTTGGCGGTCAGCTTCTCGGTGAGCGCGGCGATCGCGCGGTCGCGCTGCCCCCCGTGGTCGATCTTCTCGGCGTTGATTTTGACCACCGTGCCGGCTTTGAGGCAGACGAAATCCGGCTCGGCCATCGCCTTCGCCGCTGCCGCGACCACCCTGGCGCCCGGCAGGCGTGCGGGGACCAGTGCCCCGGCACTCCCCTCGCCGGGCGGGCTGAACGCGAAGTAGACCAGCCCGCCGGCCGCGACCGCGCCCGAGGCGCCGGTGTAGTCCCACACCGCGTGCCCGGCGCCGGCGTCCACCAGCGTGCGGCCGTCGATGAGCAGGTGGGTTTCGCCGGCCCAGACGAGCGAGCCGGACCCCGCCGGGGGCGCCGCCGCCTCGGGACTCGCCGCGCCGGTGGTGGCGTCGAACACCGTCAATTTGCCGTGCGACAGCCGCGCGAGCCGCTTGCCGCTGGGGCTGAACGCGAGCTGCGGCCCGTGCCCGCCGGGGGCGCCGGTGAGCGCGACTACCTTGCCGGCGCCCGCGTCGAGCAGGCCGATGTCGGCGTCGGTGGCGAAGGCGATCGTCTTGCGATCCGGCGCCACGGCCGGCACGGCGTCGCGCGCCGTCGGCAGGTAGAACAGGGGCTTCAGCGTGGCCGCGTCCCAGACCGCGAGTTTGCCGCCGCCGCTGACCGTCGCCAGGCGGCCGTCGGCGACGAACGCGGCCCACTTCACGTCCTTCTCGGGGCCGTTACCGTCCGCGTAGGGGGCGAACCCCGCGACCTTCGTGACGCCGGCCGCATCGACCGCCCACACTTCCAGGCGCCCGCTGTTGCCGAAGCCGAACTCCTCGCGCCGCACTAGCACCCGGCTGCCGTCGTCGGACACCGCCAGGGGGGCGAAGTCGCCCGGCACGGTGTGGGTGGCGAGCACCGTGCCGGCGGCGAGGTCGATCAGGCTCAGGCGCGTCGTGGCCTCCTTCTGCCCCGGCCGGCCGGTCACGACGGCGGTCGCGGCGCGCGCGGCGACGGCGCTCGCCGCGACGCCCTTCGACTTGTCGAAGAAGTCGGTCTTCGCCGGCAGCCCGATGGGGTCGAGGTACGGCCCGAACGCCGGCTCGGGCGCGGCGGGTTCGTACTTCCAGGCGTCGGGTGCGGAGGCCAGCCCGACCAGGCGCGCCTTCGACCAATCGACCGGCGCGTCGGTGACGGCCGGCTTCTCCGGCGCGGCGGGCTTCGGTTTCGGCGTGAACGGGTCGTCGCCGGCCTTCGCCTTCTCCTCGGCCAGCGCCCGGTCGGCGGGGCTGAGCTTCTCCAGCGCGATCTCGAAGCGGCTGCCGTCGGGCTTCTCGAGCGTGACCTTGCCGCCGCTCAAGGACACGAACTTGGCGGTGATCGAGAACTTGCCCGTGGCGTCCTTCCAGGCGCGCACCTCGTCGTCGGCGCGGGCCGCGGGGCAGAACAGCAACAGCAGGGCGAGGAGGGCGGCGGGTCGCATGGCGGGCCTCGGGGCAGGGGAGGGGCGCGGCGCGGGGCTAGTGTAGGCGCCGGGTCCGAGTGCGTCCTCCCCCGGCGGGCCGGGGGGCGCTCACATCGGCACCGTCGCCGCCCCCCGCACGGACGCCACCTCCTCCTCGGCCGCGCGCTCGCGCCGCAGCAGCTCCAAGTCGCGCGCCTCCAACTCGGCGCGCGTGGCGTTCTCGAAGCGCTCCAATTCGTCCAGCCGGCGCTGCAAACTCAGTTCCGCGCGGCCGACTTCCACCAGACGCCGGTCGATGGCGGCGCGGCGGGCGTCGAGTTCGGCGTGCTGCCGCAGCGCCTCGTCGCGCCGTAACTCCAGGCGCTCGACCAGGGGGCGCAGTTCGCTCGCCAGGTTGGCGAGGTCGGCGGCCTCGGCGCGGAGCGAGTCGCGCCGGGCCTCGAGTTCGGCCACGGCGACTTCGCGCGCGGCGAGTTCGGCAGATCGCGCCTCGGCCCTCGCCTGGTGGGCGGCGAGCGCCTCGGCGTCGGCGTCCAGCCCGGCGGAGCGCGCCTCGCACGCCTTCTCGGCGGCGACCAGCTCGGCCTCGCGCCGCCCCGACTCGACCTGCCGGGCGACCATCTCCGCTTGCGCCCGGCTCTCGATTTCCACCAGTAAGTGCCGGGCGCGGGCGAGCTTGGCGAACTCCCCCTGCATGAACTGAGCGAAGGTGCCGGACTCGGCGTCGCGCCGGTCGAGGTCGGCCCGGCGCGCGGCGACTTCGGCCTCGCGGCGGTCCAGGTCGGCGTGGCGGGCCGTGATCGCCGCCTGCGCCCGCGCCTCCAGATCGACCAACTGGTGCCGCGCCGCCTCGACGCGGCCCAGTTCCCCGGCGACGTAGGCGTCGAACCCGCCGCGCAGCGCCGCGTCGTGCGCCGAGGCTTCCGGCTGTCGGGCGCGGCGGGGGACTTCGAGGACCGTCTCATCGACCGGCGGCTCGGCTGCTTTGGCGAACACGCGCGTCCGGTCTACCTGCACGCCGAACAGCGCCACGCCCGACGCGGCGCCGGACTCGCCCCCCAGGAGGTCCGAGCCGATGATCGAGAACACGTCGGCCGCGCGGCACTCCGCGCAGAGTCCCCCGGCGGGGTCGCAGGCGGGGCAGGCTTTCGGCATGGCGGGTTCCAGAAAAAGGGTGGCTGGTGGTCCGTGACTTGTGACTCAGGAAGGCGGCGGGGCTAGTCGCCCGCGGCGCTCAGGCGGCCCCTCGCGCCGTCGAGCACGCGCTGCACTCTGCGGCAGCAGCCCACCACCCCGGCGGTGTCGTCTGGGTCGAAGCCCCCCACGCCCAATTCGACGATCGGCCGGTGGTGCGGGGGGAGTGGCGCGAGCAGTTCGGCGAACGCGGCCTCCTGCAAGGCGCCGGCGCGTCGGCCCCCGCGAGCCTGTAGTTCCCCTGGCGCGCATCCCGGAAGAACCCGGCGAGCGCCGACTGCACCACGTCCTCGGCGTCCAGTTCGCCAGCGCGCCACGAGTGTCTCATCGATCAGGCCGGAGTTGGTGCGGGCCACGCGGCCCTCGCTGCTGGGTGGGGCGCCAGGCCGTGGCGCGTCGGTGGGGCGACGCAACGAGACTAGTCCCTGGGCGGGCGCGGGGCCGGGAATCTTCCACGGCGGGCTGTCCCGTTTCCGCGCGGTGTGGGGATTCCAGACACGAGGGGCGGGCGGCGGCACCCCGAACCGCCGCCCGGCCAACGAAGCCCCGTCATTCCGGGGTCACCCCGATGCCGTTCCGCGCTCCGCCCGAACCCGAACCCCAACCGCTGCGGCAAAACCCGACCGCCGCGCCCCGTCCCAACGAGCTAGCCACCCGGCGCCAGTTCGCGCAGCTTGTGCCCGACCTGGCCGAGGATTTCGTGCGCCACCCGGTTGGGGTGGTAGCCGGCGGGGAGCTTCACGAACAGCTTGCCGTGCTTCACGCAGAACTGGCGCACGTTCTGGTAGTCGTGACTACTCCAGCGCGTGGCGAGCAACACCAGCGCCACCTCGGGGCGCGCCACGGGCGCCTCGAACTGCCCGGTCGGGTGTGGTCCACGGTCGTCACCCAGTTCAACTCGCCGAGGCCGAAGGCGCGCTCAATCGTGGCCTTCGGGGCCGGGCGCATCTCCCCACCGATGAATACCGCGTCGCGGCCGCTGAGGTGCGCGCGCACCTCGGCCACGGCTGGGCTGAGCGAGTCGTCCTCGGCGTCGTGCGCCTCGGCGTCGAGTTCGGCGAGGCGCTCGCGGTGCCGGTCGATCTCGCGCAGCACCCGCGCCGCCGGGGGCGAGAGCACCTCGTCTGGGATGCGCTCGGCGTGCGGCAGCAGGAGTTCGCGCAGCTCGACGTTCGAGGGCGGCACGCCGCAGCCGGTGACGAGTTCGTCGATGAGTTCGACCACGCGCGGCCACTCGGCCGACTGCCCGGCGGGGTCGGCGGCGAGGCGCCCGAGCTTGAACCGCAGGTTGCTGAATCGCTTGGCG
>CAXTPM010000270.1:0-7043 GCA_964245865.1 uncultured Fimbriiglobus sp.
TGGCAGTCGGGCACCTGGGTCCAGGCGTCGCTGGTGCTCAACGGCGACCAGCTCCGCGTGCAGCTCTACCGCTCCGACACGGGGCAGTACCTGAGCGGGTCGGGCGCCTGGACCCTGGCGAGCGCGTGGGCGATCACCGCGCGCGACTCGTCTATTAAAACCGGCGGACTCGCCGGCCTAAGCCGGGGCACCGGCTACGCGGGCGCGTTGGTCTTCGACAACTTCATCGTGACGACCAGCCCCGACCGCTACGCCGCGCCGGGGGCGATCCCGACCGAGGCCGACAAGCCGACCGCGCCCACCACGCCGGGGCCGGACTTGCCCCCCGCACCGGTGCCGGTGCCGGTCCCCCCGGCAGCGCCCCCGGCCGTCCCGCCGCGGACCCCGCCGGTGTCGCAGCCCGTTCCCGTCGCCGGCCTGCCGACCGTCAAGCGGCACTACGACTACATTCGCCTCGCCAACCTCGCGTACTACGGCACGCCGATGGGGTCGTTCGAGCAGGGATTACTGCGCAACTCTGTCGATCTCGTGATCCCCAACTTGACGTACCTCGACGCCATCGGCAAGGCCGCGCCGACGACGCCGCAGTTGGTGTACACCAACGTCTCGAACATCTACCTCGGGCTGATCACCGACTGGAACGACTACGCCGACCGCAACCGCCTCGACCGCGAGGCGGCGTTCTACCACGCGAGTAGCCCGCAGAAGTTCGCCGGCATGAGCGCCTCGTCGGTGCCGGTCAACCGCTTCTGGGCCGTCTACCGCGGCTCCGACTCGGCGGGCTACGAGAACCTGACGCGGGACTCGCGCAACACCGGCAGCGCGTTCTCGTTCGGGGGTGTCAACCAGTCGGTGGCGTTCGGGTACATCGAAAAATACCGCGAACTCAACATCGACCTCAAGAGTAACGCGCCGGGTTTCAGCGCGAACTACGAGTACGTCAGCGCCGTCGATAGCCAGGGCCGGCCGACGCGCTGGAGCGACTTGCCGCTTTTGAGCGACGGCACCAGCAATTTAACGCGCGACGGCAAGGTGGTGTTCGACCCGCCGCGGGACTGGGTCGCGGCGCGCATCGAGGGGAGCGCGCGGCTATTTTACGTGCGCGCCAAAACACTTCGCGGCAGTCCGCCCACGGCCAACAGTGTACTCGGCGCCGACTACACGGCCGGGAACGTCACGCCCGCGTTCGATCCGAAAGCCGACCGCGACGGGGACGGCTACCTCAACGACTCGGAGTACGCGCGCCGCCGGCACGGCATGGACGCGCGCTTCGAGTACCAGAGCCGGATCACCTACCCCAACTACGGCCCGATGCGCTTCGCCACCAACGTGAGCGACCCCGGCTTCCGCGCGTGGGCGGCGGACTACCACGCGCGCTTCCTCGCCGCAACCCCTCTGGCCGACGGCTTTTTCGTCGATAACAGCATCGGGCGCTTGGCCGTCAACCCCGACGGCGTGCGCGAGAGCCTCGACGGCTACTCGGCCGACTACGGTAGCCTGCTCGGGAGTATTAATAAGTCACTCTCCAAGTCCGGCAAGTGGCTGCTAGCGAACACCGCCGGGGGGAACGTCACCGCCGAGCCGATCTTGCGCAACGGCGTCTCGTATTTAGAAGAATACGCGCTGCGCCCCCTGAGCGCGAACCACGTGCAGTTCGACGACCTGATGGCGACGCTGTCGTACCGGCGCGAACTCTCGGGCCGCAAGGCGTACGAGGTGCTGGACAGTCTGCCGACGCAAGACATCGACGCCAACGACCCCCGCGTGCAACTCTCTACGCTCGCCATGTACTACACCGTGGCCGACCCGCAGCTATCGTTTTTGATGATGAACGGCGGCAACGAGCCGGCGTCGGGCTGGGCGCGGCACTGGACCGACGCGATCAAGTTCGACGTGGGCGCCCCGCGCGGCGCGGCGCGGGAGTTCGCCGCCGGCGCCGACCCCGCTAACCGCGGCCTAGCGTACAAGGTCTACGCGCGCGACTACGCCGACGCCCTGGTGCTGTACAAGCCGCTGAGCTACACGCGCGGCGTGGCCGGGGGCATCGGCGCGAACACCGCCACGACCCACCAACTGGGCGGAAACTACCGGCTCGTGCGGGCCGACGGCACCCTCGGCCCGGTGGTGCGCTCGGTCAGCCTGCGCAACGGCGAGGGCGCGGTCTTGGCCCGCGCCTGAGTCGAGCCGCTAACTGGTACCTAGCGCGCCGGCTTCGCCTCGAAGTCGGCCGCGAACGCCCTGGGCGTCAGCGGCGCGCCGGTGGCGAACTGGGCCAACTCCTTCCACGACAGCGTGCGCCCCGGCGCGAACACTTTCGCGGTCATGAACGCGCCGACGCGCGGGTCGTTAATGTACGTCACCGACTTCGGATCGGCATTATTGTAGAGTTCCTTGCAGATCGCGCGGTGGACCTGCGAGGCGAACAACTGGCCCATCATGTAATTGTGATAGTACACGGGGGCACTCACGATGTGGATTTTGCTCGCGTAGTCCGGCGCGTTCCGCCCGGCGGGCTTCTTGACGCCTTGGTACTTTTCGACCAAGTTCCACCACAGTGCGTTGAGGTCTTGCTCGGGGTTCTCGTACATCCCCTGCTCGAAGCGCAACATCACCTGGCACCAGCGGCTAAATATCAGCAGTTGGTTGCGCTGCGTGGCCCGCGCGGCCGCGTCGAACTCGTCGGGCTTGTCGAGCGCGACCCCCATTTTTTCCAGCCAGTTGCGGGACTTGGAGAAGCGCTCGAACTGCATCGCCACCCCCTCGGTGGTGAGGATGTGCGACTCGCCGCGCAGCACATACGGCAGCTTGCCGGGGATGTTTTTACTGCTGTACACCGAGTGCCCGAGTTCGTGCAGCATCGTGCCGGCCCAGTATTCGTTCGGCACAATATTGGCCAGCACCCGCACGTCGCCCTCCCGGTCGATGTCGGTGCAGAACGCGTGCGGCGACTTGCCTTTCTTTTCGTACAAATCACTCCGCGCGACGACATCGTCGATGGGCAGGCCGATGCCCTTGTAGAACTTCTGGCACAGCGCCAATATATCGGCGTTGCGGTACGGCGCGTCGAGGTCGGCCGAGTAGACGGCGGGTGACTCTTGGAAGAACGGGTCGTGGTAGTGCCACGCCTGGAGGTCTTCGGCTTTGATGCCGTACTGTTTCGCCAGGCGCTCATCAATGTCGGCCTTCGCGGCGAGGAACGGGCCGCGCGTGAGGGCGTCGAGTTCGTCGAACAGCTTGAACAGTTCGCCGGTTTCTTGCTCGTTCAGCGTGAGCATCATGACGTGGTAGTTGGCGAACCCGAGTTCGCGCGCGGCGTCGTTGCGCAACTTGACGAGTGCCTTCAAGTCGGCCTCGACCTCCTTGCCGACGCCCTTGCTCGCCTCCCAGACTTTCTGGCGGAGCGCCGAGTCCTTGCTCCCCTTCAGCACCTCGCGCACCTTGCTGTCGGGCATCTCGGCGCCATCGACTTTCGCGCGGTAGACGTTGAAGCCCTTCTCGACGGCGTTGGCCTTCGCGGTCATCTGGCGGAGCAGTTCGGGCTTGACTTGCTTTTCGAGGTATTGCAGGTACACGACGTTAACCGAGCGTGCTACGACGGCGTCAGCAATCTTGCCGGCCTTCGCGTCGGCGTCGAGTGCCTTGAGTTCGGCGAACGCGCCGGCGTCGGCGAGCGCGGCATCGACCTGGTTCTGGGCCTCCTCCTTGCGCGCGAACGCGGCCTCGCTCCCCGTCGTGTTGGCGTCCCACCACGCCTTGTTGCCGGCCACTTCCAGCGGGCGCAATTTGGCCTCGTGGCGGGCGAGGAAGGCTTTCGCCTTCGCGGTGGGGTCGTCGGCCTGGGCGGCGGTGGCCATCGCTAGCACTCCGAGAATTGCGGCGAATCGTGGCATAGTGGTCGTCCTTCCGGGTCGGGGTCAGGTGGAGTAGACGCGCCGCCCGAGCCGCTGGGCCGGGGGGAGCAGGAGCACGAGCAGTAGCCCCGCCGGGCCGGCGAAGGCGGTGGCCAAAATGGCGTCGAGCGGCACCAGCCCGAGAATGCCGCGCTTGACCGCCGCCTGCACCGCCGCCGGGCGGTGCGGGGCCGAAATCGCGCCGGCGAGCGGGGCGAAAACCCACGCCGCCCACGCGGCGACGAGGTAGGGGTACGGGGTCGTGCCATAGCCCTCGGGGTCGTGGAGCGGTAGTAACACGACGGCTATGACGGCGACGAGCATCAAGACGGCGCCGACCCACAAGCCGCGGCGCGAGCTGACGCCCTCCTCGCGCTTGGCGATTACGGTGACGCCGGCGATGTACACGCCTCCGACACTTGCCAGGTGGACGGCCACCGGCGTGGGCAGCGCGCCGGTCGTCGCCAGCACCATCGCCACGTTCAGCGCGCGGCAGGCGCCCATCGCCACGGGGCCGAGCGGGGTGTGCTTCAGCACCGCGTCGTAGGCGACGATCGTGCCGCAAAGGATCGCCGCGAGGAGCCACACCGGGGCGCCGGCGGAGGGCGGGTGCAGCAGGCTAATCGCGCCGGCGCACGCCAAGCCTAGCGCCAGGAGGCCAACAGCTAGGGCGAGCGCAGTGCGGGGGGCGATTCGGCCGCTGGGGATCGGGCGGAACGGCCGCGCGGCGGCGTCCTCGGCGCGGTCGCAGTAGTCGTTCAGCGCCATGCCGCCGAGGTAGAAGCCGGTGCTGGATAGCATCGCAAGCCCGCCGACCACGGGCGATTGCGCCCAGGTGCCGGCCGCGAGGGTGGCCAACAGTGTGTCGGCCCACAGGCTGGCGGCGTTGGGCAGGCGCACGAGTTGGGCGTAGGCGAGCCAGGCGGGCGCTCGGGCGGCGGGAGGGGCTTCGGTTGCGGCCATCGTCCGACTCGATTCCGGTGGGCTAGGCGAGTTCCACGGCCACGGCGTAGTCCGGCGGGGCGCTCGCCGCGCTGCGGTCGCCGAGCAGCGAGAGGTCGAGTTCCTTGCCGACGAAGCGCACGTCGCGCACGCCTTGTGCCGCCAGGCGACCCAACGAGATCGCACGCGCATCCTGTCGGTCGCCCTCGGGCACGATTAAAACCGCCGAGATGGCCAGCCCCTGCTTGCGCAGGATGCCGAGTGCCAGCGCCCCTTCGACCGAAATGATTGGGGCGACGACGATGAGGGTGGCGTCGCGCGGCACGCGGCCGGCGCACTCGATCACCAGCCGTTCCAGGGGTAATCCGTCGGTGAGTTCCAGGCGAGCGAGCGCCTCGCGGACCTGCTGGAACTGCTCGACGCCGCGGCGGGTGTCCACCACCACCGGGCGCAGGCGGTCGGACGGCCCGGCGCTTTCGCCCAACTCGCGCGCTTCTTGGCGGGTGTCGAGCGACTCGCCCTCGGGGGTGGCCTCGGCGTCGAGGCTCTCGGTGCGGATGCGCTCGACCGCGTCGCGGCCGTTGGAGATCAGGCCGACCTGCTGGTTCAGCGTCGAAACCGCGTAGGCAATGCTGCACGCCGCGGTCACGGCGAGGTCGCTGCGGTGCGGCTCGTCGCGCGCGGGGTAGCCGCTCTCGTGGCAGTCGAGGAGGATCGTGGCGCCGGCGAGGGTGGTCGGCTCGTAGACGCGCGAGTGCAGTTGGCCGGTGCGCGCGGTGGCCCGCCAGTGCACGCGCTGCAGCGGGTCGCCCAACTGGTAGGGGCGCACGCCGGCGGTGCGGGTCGGGTCTTCGAACAGGCGGTTCGCCAACCGGACTTCGCCGACGGGGCGGTTACTGGCGAAGTCGAACCCGGCGAGCGGCACCACTTTGGGGAGCACGAGTTGAAACACCGGCGGGACCAGCACGCGGTGGCGGCGGTGCAGGCCGAACACGTCGCCGGTTTCGGCGATCGCGGGGCCGACCGCGTAGTAGCCGCGCAGGCGGTACGTGAGCTTGAGTTTCATCACCCGCTGACCGTGGGTGGGGATGGTCAGAATCTTGAGGCGACTGCCCTGCACCGTCAGCCGCGAGTTCGGGCCGGCGGCGCGGGGCGGCAGCACCTCCTCGACCAGCACCCACCCCACGGGGACGCTGCCGGCGTTGGTCACGGTGAGCGTACTCACCTGCGACTCGCCAGCAATCAGAGGCGTCAGGTCGATCTGCCGCTCGGCGCGGACGGCGGTGATCCAGCGGCCCGAGAGGGTGCGGTTGAGTAGGTAAACGCCCAGTAGCACGTAGCCGGCGAAGGCGACTAGCCCGGCCTGGAGGGCGAGGGAGAGGCCGAGCAGGGTGGCGACGATGAGGGCGAAGCGGAGGCCGGCGGGCATGGAGGCTAGTTTAGCGACTGGGCAGTGGGGTTGCGAGGGATTTCGTCGGCGGTTCGCCACGCGGCCCTGAGTGGTTGCTGGCGGTCGAGCGCCCCGGATCGTACCCCTACGCGAACGCCTCCCCCCGCCCCGCCGAGCCGCGCTCCAACACCGGCACGCGCACGTCGCTCACAATATCTTTCACCACCACCGCCGGCGTCTTCTTGCGCAATCGACTCTCGGGCTTCAGGATGATGCGGTGCGCTAATACCGGCGCCGCCAAGCGCTTGACATCGTCCGGCGTCACGAAGTCCCGCCCCTGGATCGCCGCCATCGCCTGGCCCGTGCGGAACAGCGCAATCGAGGCGCGCGGGCTGCCGCCCAGATGCACGTCGTCGTGCTCGCGGCTGCCGTGTACGATTTCGAGTATGTAGGTGCGGATTTTGTCATCGACGTGAATCTGCCGCACCTGGTCTTGCGCCGCAATCACTTCCTGCGCGCTCGCTACCGCTTGAAGATCGTCGATCGGGTGGCCGAGTTGCAGGCGCGTGAGCATCTTCGCCTCCTCCTCGAAGCTCGGGTAGCCCAGGCTTAAGCGTACGAGGAAGCGGTCCAACTGCGCCTCGGGCAGCGGGAACGTGCCTTCCTGGTCGATGGGGTTCTGCGTGGCGACTACGAGGAACGGCGGCTTCAACACATACGTCTGCCCGTCCACACTCACGCGGCGCTCGGCCATCGCCTCCAGTAGTGCGGCCTGGGTGCGCGGCGTGGCGCGGTTGATTTCATCGGCGAGTAGTGTCTGC
>CAXTPM010000271.1:0-7034 GCA_964245865.1 uncultured Fimbriiglobus sp.
AGCGCGTCGCCGAACTGAAGCGCGAGCGGGTCGAGTTGCTGAAGGGCTACCACGCTGCTGTTGCCGGGCAGGCCGGTCCTGCACCGGCCGATACGGAGCCGGCCGCGGCCCGCAGCTACGACCGCGAGCGCTACCAGGCGCTCCTGAAAGCCGACTGGCTCGCCCTCGAACTCGAACTCGCTGCTACCCCGGCCGAACAACTCACCAAGCGCCAGGAGGTCGTTGGGGCAATGCGTGAGGCGGAGCAGATCGACGTGGAATACCTCAAACGGCTGCGGGGCTTCAGTCCCAAGAAGCAGGAGGTTCTCGCCCGCGCAATCGACCTCACGCGCCGCCGCACCGAGGCGGAGATCGAGTACGAGCGGCTGAAGGCGGGGCGACCGTAGGGGGCGGCTCGGAACACTCTCGCGACAGGCTGTTTCCAGTTCCCTCCCCCCTCCGAGGGGGAGGGCTAGGGTGGGGGGGCCAGGCCATCGCCGGTGGGCGCCGAAGCGCGTTCAAGCCTCATCTACTTGGCGAGTCCCCCCACCCTAGCCCTCCCCCTCAAGGGGGGAGGGAACTGGAGTAAACACTTCACCAGTCCGCGTCGCTACCCCTTCGCCCGCCACGCCACCCAGTCGGCCTCCACGAGTGCCGCGAACGCCTTCGCGGCCGACTCCAGCCAGCCGGCGGGCCGGTGTTCGAGGTCCACGCGGACGGCTTGCGCCGCGCCCGCCGTGCCTAAATGCACGTTGGCCGTCTCGGCCCCCATCGCGGTGAGCACCTTCAGCGCGCCCTCCTCGGAGAGCTTCGAGACGCCCAGCCGCGCGGCCGAGGGGGCCAGGCGCCGGGCCACCCACTGCGCGCCGGGGCGGTAGTCGGGGTCGGGCGAGCGGAGTGCTTTTGTCACTAGCTCGGCGGCGCGGGGCGGCTTCCCCGGCGAGGTCGCGGCCGGGGCGCTCGCCTTGACCTCGCGCCCGACGCGACCACCGGCGAGGTCCGCTAGCGCCACGAACCGCGGTCGGCCGAGGCTCCCGACCCCGGCCTGGGCGCGGGGGCGGAAGCTCACGCCGGCCGCGCCCTTCGGCAGCGCCGCACTCAGGGCCGCGCGGGCGCCCTTGGGCAACTCGGCGGCGGCGACTTCGGGCAGCGCGCCGAGTTCGGCCCAGAACTTCGCCGGGTCGCGCCCGGCATTGGAGATCGCGCGCAGGTGCGGGTGCCGCTCTTCGAGGACGAACGGCGAGCCGCCGTCCGCCAGGCACTCGCGGTAGCCGGCCAGCACGGCCTCGGCGGCGCCCGGCGTCTTGACTGCCGCGATGCCGCCCTTGCTGCCGGCCTTGCGCGCGAGGCGCAGCCCCGCCACCAGGCGCACCAGGTCGTTGGTGTACGGCAGTTCGTCGGCCTCGTCGAAGTCGTTGACGCCCCAGCAGAGCCGCCCCTCGGCGTCGCGCCAGGTGCCGAAGTTCTCCGCGTGCAGGTCGCCCACGGCCAGCACCCTCGGGGCGCCCGCGAGCGCCCCGGCCGACTCGGCCCAGTGCTCGGCCCAGCGGTAGTAGGTGCCGCGCAGGAACGGGAACGGGTCGGCCGCGTCGGCCATCAGGGCGTGCTTGTGCGCGAGGTCGCCCGCGACCAGAGGTGTGCCGAGTTGGAGGGCGAGCCGCGATTCGTAAGCGCGCGTGGAGTCGTGGATCGTGGGGATTGGCATGGGCGGCATTGTAGGGGGCGGGCAGACCCGAGGCCCGCCCCCGCCCGGCTAGTCCTGCGCGAACTGTAACTCGACCAAGTTGCGGTAGCGCCCGCCCTGCTCCTGCATCAATTCCGCGTGCGTGCCGGCCTGCACTACGCGGCCAGCCTCGAGCACGTAGATGCGATCCGCGCGCCTGACCGTGGAGAGGCGGTGGGCGATCGTCACCGAGGTCCGGCCGCGCATCAGCCGGTCGAGCGCCTGCTGCACGAGGTGTTCGCCCTCCGAGTCGAGGGAGCTAGTGGCTTCGTCGAGAATCAGCACCGCCGGGTCGCGCAGGATGGCCCTGGCGATGGCCACGCGCTGGCGCTGCCCGCCGGAGAGTTTCACCCCCCGCTCGCCGACGAGGGTGCCGTAGCCCTCGGGGAAGCCGCTGATGAAGTCGTGGGCGTTGGCCTGCCGCGCCGCCTCCTCGATCTCGTCCGCGCTGGCGCCCGGCCGGCCGTAGGCAATGTTCTCGCCGATCGAGCCGCCGAAGAGGAACACGTCCTGCGGCACCGTGGCCGTGCGGCCGCGCAAGGCTTCCAGCGGCCAGTCGCGCGCGTCCACGCCGCCGAACAGTACCGACCCCGCGTCGGGGTCGTGGAAGCGCAGCAGAAGCGCCGCGATCGTCGATTTGCCCGCGCCGCTGGGGCCGACGAGCGCGATGCGCTCGCCGGGGTTCGCGGTAAGACTCACGCCGCGCAGCACCGGCACGTCCTTCCGGGCGGGGTAGGCGAACGTCACGTCGCGGAACTCCAGCGACCCGGCCGCGCTCGGGGCGTCCCCAGTCGGCCCGGCGTCCTCGGGCGACTCGCGCAAGAGTTCGCGCACGCGCTGGGTGGCCCCGATGGTCCGCTGGAGTTGGGCGTAGAGGTCGGCGAACGACCCGACCGCGCCGCCGACGTACATCGTGTAGAGTAGGAATTGCGTCAGGTCGCCGAGCGACAGCCCGCCGGACTGCACGAGCTTCGCGCCGTACCAGAGCACCAGCACCACCCCGCCGAAGAGCGCGGCGATGACGAACGCCGAGAACAGCCCGCGGTAGAGCGCGCCCCGCAGCACCGCCGCGACGACCGCATCAATGCCCGCGCGGTATCTGGCCTCCTCGAAGCGCTCATTCGTGAACGCCTTGACGCCCGCGATCCCCTGCAGGGTCTCCTCGACCACGACGTTCGCCGCCGCGAGCTTGTCCTGGGCGTCGCCACTCAGCTTGCGCACCGCCCGGCCGAAGATGCCCGAGGCTACGATCAGGGGCGGCACCGAGGCGAGCATCACCAGTGTGAGCCGCCCGGAGGTCCACGCCAAGAGAGTGATGCCGCCGACGAGCATCACCGACTGACGCAGGAACGACGGCACCGCGCCGGTGAGCGCGTCCTGAATCTGCGACAGGTCGGTCGCCAGCCGGCTACTCAGTTCGCCCACGCGCCGCTCGCCGAAGAACTCGACCGGGAGCCGCAAGAGGTGCCGGTAGGTGTCGGCACGCAAGTCCGCGAGACTCCGCTCGCCGACCTGGGCCAGCCAGTACGTCTGGCCGAAGGCGAACAGCGCCCGCAGCACCAGCACGCCGGCTAGCAGGCCCGCCGCGCCGTCGATGCCCAGGCCCGGCGGACTGACGGGAGCAGCGCCGGGCGCGCCCAGGGACGCGGCATCGACCAGCCGCCCGGCCAGGAACGGAAACGCCAGCCCCAGCAAGCTCGACGCGGCCAGGGCCACCAGCGCGGCGGCGAAGCGCGTGCGGTACTTCAGCAGGTAGCTGAAGAGGCGCAGCGCCTCGCGCAGCCCGGCGCGGGTGACGGGGGCTTTCTCGGCGCGGGGGCGGGGCATGCTCGGAGCGACTCGGGGACTGCGGTAGGGGACGCACTATCATAGGCACGGGGCCGGGGCGGTCGGGGGGCAATGGCGTGTCCACGCGAGAGGGGCTGATGCGCGCGGTGCTGGCCGACCCCGATGCCGACCTGCCGCGCCTGGTGCTCGCGGACTGGCTGGAGGAGAACGGCGACGCCGACCGCGCGGAGTTCATCCGCGTGCAGTGCCGGCTCGCCGAACTCGACTGGCGCCGGTGGCCGGCGGGGGCGGAGGTTTACGCCGGCGAGCGGGACGCGCTTTACCGCCGGCGCAACGCGCTTTGGGAATCGCACAGAGCGGAGTGGCGGGCCGAGTTGCCCAAGTACGCGCGGCCCCTCGCGCAATTCGAGCGCGGCTTCGTCGGCGAGTGGTGCGGCCGAACCGACGACTTGCGCAAACTCTCGGGCCGCGTGTGGGACGCCCACCCGATTCGAGCGATGGACATCCGACTGGGGAGCTACGGGCCGGCCGATATCACAGGACTTTTGGCCCGACCGCGCACCGAGCGCGTGCGTCGGCTCGCGCTGCGGGGTGTCCTTTTGGGCCAGGAGGCAGCCGAACTTGCCGAGTCTAGGCACCTCTCGTGCGTGACGGCCATGACCGTCACCGGTGCCACCGACGAGGGGTGCATCGCCCTGGGACTCTGCCCGTCCCTCGGGAACCTACGCGAGTTGCACCTCGGCGGTGGCCCCGACCTTGCCCCCGATGCCCTCGCCGAGTTCGCCGACTCCCCGACCGCCGGTGGCCTGACTTCCCTCTGGCTGGAGGCGCACTTCCTGCGCGGCGAGGCCGCGTGGGTGGTGGCCGGGTCGCCCCGCCTGAGGGGGCTGAAGCTGCTCGGCGTCAACGGCGCGATCGGCGACGGCGGCGCCCGCGCGCTGCTGGCGGGCGAGCACCTGGGCGGGTTGGAGTGCCTGGTCGTGCGAGACTATGACACGATCCCCGACCACCTGCACGCGGCCCTGGCCGAGCGGTTCGGCAGCGCGTACTGCCGCCTGGGTCTGGGCGAGTACGGATAATCCGCACCCTACTTCGCCGGCTCCGGCGCCGCCACCAGCCGCACGCCTTCGGCCACCTGGCCGGGTTTCAGTTCAATGGCGACCGAAGTGCCGGCGGGCGCCTCGTCGGCGTCGAGCCAGAACGGCTCGACCTGGATGTGCTGCTTGCCGGGGCGGACGAACTTCAGCTCGAACGTGCCGTCGGGCTTCGTCACCGAGGTCGTCGGGTCGTAGTAGCGGTTCTCCAGTCTGTCGGCCGCCGAGGCGCGGACCTCGCGCCCGGCGACCGGCTCGCCCTGGGCATCGACCACCACGCCGCGTACCGCCCCCCCGCGCGTGAGAGTCAGCGTCACCCCCTCGATGACCTGCCCTGGCGCGGTCGAGATCGGCGGCAGCACGCCGTTGGCCCAGTTGCGCCACTCCTGGTACTTGCCGTCGTGCGCCACGAGGTTGTACTTCGCCGCGTGGCTCGCCGGCAGGGTCATCGTGAACGTGCCGTCGGGCTTGGTTTCGGTGCTGAAGCGCGTGTCGCCGGTGAGCGAGTTGCCGGTGCCGGTGAGCGCCGGCGCAGCCGTAGCCCCGCCGACAGGCTTGCCGTCGGGGTCCACCACGCGGCCCCTGACGGTGACGGCGCGCTCGACCGTGATCGTCACGGTTTCCATGCCCTGCTTGAGGTCGAACGTCAGGTCGTCGAAGTTCCGCTGCCACTTGAGTTCCGGGCGGCGGTCGTCGAGGGTTTTGCGCTGCCAGGGGTTCACCGCCTGCTCGGACCACCAGCGCGCGTGGGCGTCCGACTTCACTTGGAACGAGAACGGGCCGGGGAGCATGTCGGGCACGGTGAGTTCGCCGTTGGCGTCGGACGTTGCACCGATGCGCTTCTGCGCCCAGTCGTAGAGACGCACGCCCGCTGCGGGCGCGCCGGTGATCGAATCGACCACTTTTGCGCGGAACGCGATGGCGGGCTTCAGCGCGATGTCGTAGGCCCGCGCCTGCCCGTGGCCGATGCCGGTGCGGCTCAGGCGCGCGACCCCCACGCCGGGGGCGGTCACGTGGAACTCGTACTCGTCGGGCTGCACGTACAGCCGGTACTTGCCCTCGGCGTCGGCCGTCGTCTCGGTCCAGCAGGCGGGGACGAACATGCCGTCCAGGCGCTTCGGCCCTTGGTCGGCGCGGATGATCGCGCCGCCGGCCGGCTTGCCGTCGGGACCACGCACTAGCCCCTCGAAGTAGGTCGCGGCGTCCATCACCACGACTAGCCCCTTCATCCCGACCTGCTGCCAGGCGATCATCACCGGCGAGTGATCGGCCTTGGTGAAGCGGATTTCCACAGATCGCTTCGGGTCGCAGTCGGGGATGCGGAACACCCCGTCGGCGCCGGTGACGCACTTGTTCGTCGGGTCATCGACCCAGTGGTGGGCGTGCGCTGTGACCCCCGCGAGCGGCTTCCCGGCCGCATCGACTACCACGCCGGCGAGTTCGTTCGGCTTCACGTCGGCCGGCCCCGGCACGTCGGGAAGCGTCGGCACGCGAACCTCGGCCGCGCCGTCGGCCCGCAAAAGCGCCGCCGCCTCGAAGCGCCGGCCGTCCTCGAGTTCGACGCGCAGCGGCACACTGCGCCCGGCTTCGAGCGGGCCGTTGGGCGAGTACGGGAGCGTGAACGAGCCGTCGGAACTCGCGGTCGCCGGCTCAGTGGCGAAGTTGCCGCAGACGCTGGAGAGTTGCAGCGCCGACACCTTCGCGTGCGGCAGCGGCTTCCCGGCCGCGTCGGTCACGCGGCCGGCGAGTTCCCTGGCGACTTTGACTAGCTCGAACGGCTTGGGCAGCTCGAAGGTCGCCACGCCGGCGGGGACTTCGACCTCCTTCCGCCGCGTGCCGGCCGGGTCGGACAGCCCTGCGGGGAGTGCCCACGTGAGCAGTGTGACTTTCCCGACGGGCAGGCGCATCGTGAACCGCCCGTCGGGGCCGCTCGGCTTGGCCGGGAACGCGAAGCTGTGAGGGCTGACTAGCCCCAGCGTGGCGACCCGCGCCCCGCCGACCGGCTCACCGGTGCCGCGCAACACGATCCGCCCTGTCACCTCGACGCCGGGGACGAGTTCGAGAGCGACCTCGCGGGTTTGATTCTCCTCAGCCTCGACCGAAACGCCCGCCGCAGTCATTGCCGCGCCCGGCGGCAGTTCGACCGAGACGCCCATCTTCCCGGCCGGCAGCCCGGCGGCGGTGAAGCGGCCCTGGGCGTCGGGCTTGGCCGTCCGGTGGAAGCCGTGCAGCGTGTCGGTGCCGTCGAGCTTGACCGTGATCGACTCGGGCGCCACGCCGGGCACCTTCGAGGCCAGCGTGCCGCGCACCACCGCCTCGGGCCGCATGACGAGTTCGGCCGGCTTGGCGTCCGGCTTCACCACGTGCCGCCCCGCCTTCGGCCCGCCCGCGCCGGTGTCGAGTTCGGCCAGCCCGGCGGCGCTCACCCGCAGGATCAGTTCGCCCCCGGC
>CAXTPM010000272.1:0-7005 GCA_964245865.1 uncultured Fimbriiglobus sp.
CGAGCAGGAAGCCGAGCGCGAGCACGATGCCGAGGTCGAAGAGGTTGACCAGGCCGTCGAGGGGGTCGCCGGCGCGGTCCTCACGCGCGGCTTCGGCAGCGGGCAGGAGCGCGCGGGAGTGGTGATCACCCTGCTCACGCAACTCGGCCACGACGCGGTCTGGGTCGGCCCCCCGGCGGCACTCGACCGCCCGTGGAGCTACGCCCCGACCCCCGCCCCAGGCGTCGCCCCCGCCGGGCCGATGTGGGCGGTCGCGGTGCGCGACGGCGACAGGCTGCTGCTGCTCGACCCCTGGCGCGGCGAGGTCGTCCCCAGCGCCGCCCCGAATAGTATCGCCACGCTCGCCGAGGTCCGCGCCAACCCGGCGCTGCTGAAGCCCTGGCGCGACGACAAGGCGCGGCCGTTCGAGACTCCCGAGGCCGACATCAAAGAGAGCCGCGCCTACCTCGCGGTGGCACTCAGTTCGGTCGCGCCCCGGCTGCGGCGACTCGAACAGGAGTTGAAGGCCGAAAGCCCGCCGGCGCGCCTGACCGCCGACGTGCCGGCGCTCGCTGGTCGGCTGGCCCCCCTGAACTTCGGCGCCCCCGTCGTCGCGTGGAACCCGCCCAACGAGGCGTTCACGTTCGTGCGGAGTCTGGCGGGCTACGTGCCGAAGCGCGAGGGCGGATACTCGCCGCTGGACGACCTGCCGGGGCGCAACCTCGCCGCGCAGGCGCCGGTCGCCTTGTTCAGCGGCCTGCCGGCGGGGATCGGCCCGTCGCCCGGCGACCCCGGCGTGCCCGAGGTCGCCCAGCAGTTGCGCGGTGCGGCGCTCGGCAACTACGGCGGCGCCTTCCTGACCCCTCCGACGCCGCGCGAGCGGCTCGCGCGCGGCCAGTTCGCCGAGGTGTCGCAGGCGCTGGTGGCGAAGAACCAGGGCTACCTCGCCGCGCGCTCGAGGCTGCGCGGCGACAAGGACCGCGACGAGGCGGTGGCCCGCTTCGCCGGGGGCGCGCGGGAGGTCTACTCCAAGCTGCTGCGGGCGCGCGACCGCGAACCCAACGGCGGGCCGCTCTCCCTGGCGGCCCAGCAGGAAGTCGCGCAGTTCGTGAAGTCCGAGGCGCCGACCACGGGTGCCCTGATCGACCAGATCGTCGCCGAACCCGGCGCCGCCGAATCGACGTACCTGCTCGCGCTCTGCTGGCACGAGCAGGCCGAGCGCGCCCAGGCGCGGCTCGAGCGCGGCCCCACGCCGGCACTCCGGGAGCGCGCCCGCAGTGACTGGAACCAGGCGGGCGAGTGGTGGGGCCGCTACGAACCCTACGCCGAGGGGCAGGACCAGTTCTTCCGGGGCCGCGCCGCGCAGGCGAAGCAGTTGGCCGCGCGCGCCGCGCGCCTGGCCCAGCCCGGCGGGAACTAGTCGTGCGCGCCCGCCTGGTCCCCGTCGATGACGCTCCCCTGATCGAACTCGCCGGCGACGTGACTCTAGTCGGCCGCGCCGAGATTTGCGACGCGGTCATCGACCTGAAAAGCGTGTCGAAGTTGCACTGCATTCTGGTTAAAACCGACGGGCTAGTGCTGGTGCGCGACCTCGGGAGCACCAACGGCACCCGCGTCAACGGCACTCGGGTGCGCCGCGCCGCGCTCTTGCCGGGCGACCACTTCGCCGTGGCCGGACTGCGCTACCGCCTGCGCTTCGGCGACCAAGCCGACTCCCGCGCCGACGCGACACTGCCGCCCGCACCGCCGGTGCTGGACAAGCCCGACGGCAGCGGCGAGGAGGACGCCCTCGCCCCCGCCGAACCCGTGCGCGGCCCGGCGGCGAAGCGCAACGAGTTGCCGGACGGGGCGGACTGAGGCCGGCGCAATGTTCCTCCGCTGCCCCTGCGGTCACACGCTCACCGACACCGCCGCGCCCGGCCGCATTGCGCACACGCTGCTCTCGGCGCACGGAGTCGAGCGGCTCCAAAACGCGGTCGATGCCCAGGTCGCGGCGGCCGGCGTCGTGGACGGATGGCCCGAACACTTCGAGGCGGCGCGGGCCACCGAAGTCTGGCTCTGCCCGGCGTGCGGCCGGCTGTTCGTGGGAGTGAGTGCCGCGGGCGTGGGGCGAGTCTACTCCCCGGAAGGCACCGACCTGCCGCGGGGTTCGACCGGCCTCGACTCGCAACTCGACCCAGCGCCGGACTGGGACGCGCTCGCGCGCGAGCAGGCGGGAGAGTCGCCGCTGACATCCCAGCAGCCCGAACGGGTGCCCCAGCCGCCGACTGAGCCAACCATTCCCCGGCCGTGCAGCCTCGTTCGCTTCCAATTCGACCTGCTCCCGGCCGAGTCGCACACGCTGTACCCGTTCACGCCCGACGGGGTGTACGTCTTCCTCGGCGACATCCCGAACATGCCGGGGCACTGCGTAGTGGCCGACCACCGCACGGGCCGCGTCTACTCGGGCTACCACACCGAGGGGTTCGCCGAGGTGCCGGGGGACGAGTGAATCGGTTGAGCAACCCCGCCCCGGTTGATTATGCTGGGGATGGTGCGAGCCGCAACTTCAGAGGGGCACGCCGTGGGGCACCTGCGCGCCGCCGGCCGACGAACTGCCGCTTTGCTGGGGCCGGTCGATGTCCAGTCCGGGCCGCTCCTGGGGCCGCGCGACGACGGCGAGCGCTTCTTTGGGAGCGCGGAGTCGCGCGCCCGCGCCGGGCGCTTCGACTACTTCCTTGCGGACGGGCCGGATATCCCGGACTTTAGCGTGGGGCCGGACGAGGTGGGGGCTAGTCGTCTAAGTCGAACACCACCACGCGCCGCCGTCCCCCGACAGCCGCCTGGGTGCGGTCGGGGTTCACGCACAGCGCCCGCACCCCGCGCGCCGGCCAGCGGTGGCGGGCCTGCAGGGTCTCGCCGCGCCACAGGCTCACGGCGCCGTCGGCCTGGGCGCTCAGCAGCAGGGCGCCGTCGTCGGACCAGGTGAGTAGGGTTTGCGGCGCGGCGACGACGTGGGCGGCACTCAGGTGGCCGGTGGCGGCGTCGTGGAAGCGGAGTTCCTCGGGCGTCGAGAGGGCGACGACCCCGGCGTTGGATACCGAAATCGTCAGCGGCCGGCCGGCGCGGCCGAGGCCGACGCGCCCGCCGGGACACAGGGTGCGGCAGTCGAGCGTGCTTACCGACCCGTCGGCGCCGGCGGCGACTAGCCACGAGCCGTCGGCCGATGCGGCGAGTAGGGCGGGTTCGCGTAGCCGGAGTGCGGCCACGGCCGCGCTGGGGTGCCTGGGCTGGCACTCGGGGTAGCGGTACTCGCGCAAACTCCCGGCGGTGAGGGCGAACAGGGCGGCGTAGGCGCCACTCGCGGCGAACGCGGCGGCGTCGGACTCGGGGCTGACCGCCGCGCGCCCCGCGACCCCCGGCAGGATGAACGGGGCGCCGAACGCCGCGCCGGACTGGGCCGGGTAAACCCACCCCCCAGTGGCCCAGTGGTAGTTCAGAAAGTAGCCGTAGACGCCGCGCCACGCGCCGCGGATGAGCCAGTCCCCGCCCCCGCTGGTGGGGCGCCAGGCTGCCAGGCGCGCCACGAAGCGGGGCGGCGGTTCGAGCCGGTCGAGCAACTCGTGCGAGCCGAGCGACCAGCGGTCGATGCGGCCCGACTGGTCGAGTACCAGCAGGCCCGGCCGGTCGCGCCCCGCGGCGGGAACCGGCAGGGGGCCGGGCATCGCCAGCGCCACCACCGCCCGGCCCGGCGCGCTGAGTTGCCACATCGAGTTAGATCACCGTCCCACTGGGAATAACGGCGCCGCGCGGCACGCACACGATCCCGTCGCGGATGTGCCACAGGCCGTCCGGCTGGTCGAACTCCTGGGTGTTCGACTCGTTCAGGATGCGCACGTGCGAGCCGATGCGGCAGTCTTTGTCGAGGATCGCGTTGCGGATGACGGTGTCGTCGCCGACGTTGAAGAGCGGCACGCCGTCGATGGTGTTGCGCTTTTGTTCGCCCTCGGGTTCGTAGCGGTCGGCGCCGATCATGATCGTGTCAGTGATTCTACAATTCATGCCGATGCGGCTGCGCACGCCGATCAGGCAGCGCTCGAGCACCGTGCCCGCCCCGACCCGGCAGCCCTCCGCGAGCACGGTGCGGCTGAGCGTCGCGCCGTCCACCCGGCTCGCCGGCAGGTTGCGCATGCGCGTGTAGATCAGCCCGTCGGGCTGGTAAAAATCGAACGGCGGCGCGTCGTCGGCGAGGGACAAGTTGGCGTCGTGGTAGCTCTTGATCGTCCCCAAATCTTCCCAGTAGCCGTCGAACAAATGCGCGTGGATGCGCTTCTTAGCCACGTTGCGCGGGAACACTTCTTTGCCGAAGTCGGTGGCCAGCGGCTTCTCGTTCAGCACGTCGAATAGGACATCGGTGTTGAATAAATAGATACCCATGTTGGCGAGGAAGTGCCGGCCGTTGGCGCGGATGCCGCGCTCGTTGATCCACTCGGCGGGAGTGTAGTACGGCCGGCGCTCGGCCTCGGTCTTGGGCTTCTCAATAAATGAGCTGACGCGACCCCCGTCGTCCATGCGCATCAGGCCAAACCCGGCGGTCTGGTCCTCTCGCACGGGGATCGCGGCGATGGTGACATCCGCCTTCGACTCGCGGTGCGTGCGGATCAGCGCCCGGTAGTCCATGCGGTACAACTGGTCGCCTGAGAGGATTAGCACCTCCTGGCAATTCTCGTTGCCGATGTAGATGGCGTTCTGGCGCACCGCGTCGGCGGTCCCCTGGTACCAGTCGCTCGTGTCCGATGTCTGCATCGCGGCTAATACTTCGACGAAGCCGCGGTTGAACATGTCGAACTTGTAGGTGTTCGCAATGTGGCGGTGCAGGCTCACGCTCAGGAACTGCGTCAGCACGTAGATTTTCTGCAGGCCGGAGTTGATGCAGTTCGAGATCGGGATGTCGATCAATCGATACTTGCCGGCGACGGGCACGGCGGGCTTGGCCCTCAGCTTGGTGAGCGGGAAGAGGCGCGAGCCGCGCCCGCCGCCGAGGATCAGGCTCAGGACTTGGCGGTCTTTGGGCGTCGGCTGCCTCATCGGAAGTCACTCGGCGGGGTGCGGCGGGAGGTCCACGCTGCTGAGTGTAGGCGGGGCGGGCGATTCCGCCAGGCGCGCGGCGTTCTGTTTGGCCTGCTCCGCGACATCGTTGAGCGCCACCCCGCCGAAGGCGTTGCCGCCGAGCACCAGCCCGGTGTGCCGCGCCGCCAGGGCTTCGATGCGCCCGACGCGCGCGAGGTGCCCGACGCGGTAGAACGGGATCGCCCTGGGCCAGCGCACCACGCGCGTCCACGCGGGTTCGGCCGTCACCTTCATCACGTGCCGCATCTCGTCGGCGACGAGCTTCACCAACTCCGCGTCCGGCAGCGCGGCGAGTTCGGGGCGCTTGGCACCGCCGACGAGCGCGCGCCAGAGGTTGTGCCCGGCGGGGGCGCGGCCGGGGAAAATCTCCGAGCACCACTGCACGCCCAAGACCGGCCTTCCGGCGGACGGCGGCGCGATGTAGCCGAAGCCGTCCAGCGGCTTCGGGCAATCCGCGAGCTTGTAGCCGAGGCCGACGACCGCGATGGGGTTGTACTCGATCGCCGCGAGTTCGCGCGCCAACTCCGGGTCGAAGTCCGCCAAGACTTCGGCCTGCGAGTACGCGGGCTGCGTCAGGATCACCGCGTCCGCGTGAATGACCCCGCCGGGCAACTCCAGCCGCCAGCGGTCTCCGTCTCGGGTGAGTTTCGAGAGCGGCGAGTGCAGGCGCAGGGCCGGGCCGAGGTCGGCGACGAGCGCGTCCACCAGGCGCTGCAGCCCCGTGGGGAACGACCACATGCGCGTCGGCGGCGGGCGCACCCCGCCGGCGGCTTTGCGCTTCGCCTTCGCGGAGCGGGTGACGCCCCGGTACAGGCTGCCGTGGCCGCGCTCCAACTCCACCAGGCGCGGGAACGCGGCCGCGACGCTCAGGCTCTCCCAGTCGGCCGCGTGCACGCCGGTGACGAGCGCGTCCATGAACACGCCGGCCGCTTCCTTGCCGAGTCGGCGCCGGGCGAACTGGGCCACCGACTCCTCGCCGCTGACTCCGGCGCGCCGGCGCAGCGGCTCGGCCAAGAGCGCGAGTTTACCGCGCGCGCTCAAGAGTTTGGTGGTGAGGAACGACCACGGCGACCCCGGCAGGGCGTGGATCGCCCCGTTGAGGTAGACGTAGCGGTTCTTGCGCGACCCCTCGGACGCGGCTACGAGTTCGTCGCCGAGACCCAGGTCGCGGCAAAGCTCGACCATACCGGGTTTCGAGTCGAGGAAGCCGTTGGGGCCGAGTTCCAGGCGGAAGCCGCCGTCGAGTTCGGTGCCGACGTTGCCGCCGGGGCGCGGGGCGGCGTCGAGGACGGTGATGTCGGCGCCCGGCACCAGGCGGCGCAGGCGGTAGGCGGTGGCGAGGCCGGCGAGGCCGGCGCCGACGATTGCAACGTGGGGCATGGCGAGATTGTAGGTGCGACCCCCGCCACGCCGGTCCATACAATGCCCCACGCCCCCACACTTCGGTGACTGGTCATGCCCGACTTCCGGCTCGAAACCGACAGCATGGGCGCCATCCGCGTCCCCGCGAGTAGTCTCTTCGGCGCCCAGACCGCGCGGAGCCTGACGCACTTTGCGATCGGCACCGACACGATGCCGCGCGCCCTCATCCGCGCGTTCGGCATCTTGAAGAAGGCCGCCGCCGAGGCCAACGCCTCGCTCGACCTGTTCAAGCCGAGGCCGACCGACACGATGGCCGTGGGCGTCAAACTCGGGCACATCTACGCCGCGTGCAACGAGGTGATCGGCGGCAAACTCGACGCCCACTTCCCCCTGCGGGTGTGGCAGACGGGTAGCGGCACCCAGACCAATATGAACGCCAACGAGGTGATCGCCAACCGCGCCGTCCAACTCGCCGGGGGCGAGTTGGGCGACAAAAACGCGGTGCATCCCAACGACGACGTGAACATGTCGCAGTCGTCGAACGACACCTTCCCG
>CAXTPM010000273.1:0-5489 GCA_964245865.1 uncultured Fimbriiglobus sp.
GCCGCGAGCGCCGCCGACATCGCGGCCGTCGGCTTCGACGAGGCGCGCGGCCTTTCCGCCGACCTGCTGGCCAGACTTGCCAAGCGCCAGGACGAGGTGCGCTGGGCCGGCGAGTGGGGCTACTTCCGCGAGCTGCACGACCTGCTGCCGTCGCCGCTGTTCCAGACGCTGCCGTTCCTCGGCTTCCTGCTGGCCGTGCTCGCCGCGTACTGGCTCACCCCCCGGCGCTGGCCGGTCGCGCGGGTGTGGCTCCTCGTAATCGCCAGCTTCCACTTCTACGCCGCGTGGAACGCCGGCTTAGCGTTCGTGGTCCTCGGCACCGCGACCCTGGATTACCTGCTCGCCCGGCGGATGGACGCGACCGAGTCGCGGCCCGCGCGGCGGCTGGTGATGTTCGTCAGCGTCGGCGTCAACCTGAGTCTGCTGGGCTACCTCAAGTACCGCGGCTTCTTCCTCAACGAGTTGCACGACGCGCTCACTCTGGCGGGAACCCCGCCGGGGTTCCGCAAGTTCTCGCCGCTCGACATCTTGATCCCGTTCGGCATCTCGTTCTACACCTTCGAGGCGATCAGCTACGCGGTCGATGTATTCAATCGCAAGATTCCGGCCGAGCGCTCGCTGCCGCACTTCTTACTCTTTATTCTGTTCTTCCCACACCTCGTGGCCGGCCCCATCGTGCGCGCCGGCGACTTCCTGCGCCAGGCGCACCGGGTCAAGCGCTGGAACTGGCTGCGCGTGCAGATTGGCGTGCAGTTCTTCCTCATCGGCCTGCTGAAGAAACTCGCGGTAGCCGACCGCATGGCGCAGTACACCGACCCCGTGTTCGCCGACCCCGCGCACCACAACGGCGCGGCGCTCTGGCTCGCCACGCTGGCGTATGCGTTCCGCATCTACGCCGACTTCTCGGGCTACTCCGACATGGCCGTCGGCACGGCGCACCTGTTCGGCTACCGGCTGACGCGGAACTTCGACTCGCCGTACCTGAGCCTCAACGTCGCGGAGTTCTGGCGGCGCTGGCACATTTCGCTTTCGAGTTGGCTGCGCGACTACGTGTACATCCCCCTGGGCGGCAGTCGGGGTTCGCGCCTGGCCACCGACCGCAACCTGATGCTGACGATGCTCCTCGGGGGCTTGTGGCACGGGCCGAGTTGGGGCTACGTCGCCTGGGGCGCGGCGCACGGCGCCATGCTCGTGGGGCACCGCCGCTTCCGCGAGTTCGCCGAAGCTCGCCCAGGGCTGGTGCGCCTGCTCGATACCGCACCGGGCGTGGTCCTCCGCGCGTCGGCCACCTTCGCGGCCGTGGGGCTGTGCTGGGTGCTGTTCCAGCCGAGCCTGGGCCAAGCGGGGGTGATGCTAACTCGGATGGCGAACTACGCGCTCGACGGCCAGCCGCTGCCGCTGCACAACCGCGGGCTGTGGTACACCGTCGCCGCAGTGATGGCGTGCGAGCTGTTCGGCCTGCGCGGCCGGCTGGCGCGGGCGTGGGCGGCGACCCCGGCGTGGGCGCAGGGGCTGGGCTACGCGGCGGCGCTGAACGTGGCGCTGGTGCTCGCGCCCGAGGCCGAGCAGTCGTTCATCTACTTCACCTTCTAGCCCCCGCCCCGGAGGAGCCATTGTGACCGGGTGCCGCTCCCGCCGCCGGATGCTCGCGTTCCTCGGGAGCCTGGCCGGCTCGCAGCTCGCGCTCGGCTGGCTGGTGCGCTCCGGCCGCGTGTGCGCCGCCGACCCGCTGTACGCCGAGCGCGAGCGGCTGCTGCTGGCGCGCCCGGAGTTCCGCCGCCCCGACTGGCCGGGCGCGCGGGTGCTGGCGCTCGGCAGTTCGCGCATCATGGGCGCGCTCGACGCGGCGCGGCTGGAATTGGAGTTGGGCGGCGCGGCGGTGATGAACTTCGCCGCGCCGGCGGCGGGGCCGGTCACGCAACTGCTGTACTACCGCCGCCTGCGCCGCCGGGGGCTGGCGTGCGAGGTGGTGCTCGCCGAGGTCCACCCCGCGTACCTCGCCGCGAACGCGCCGCTGATCGAATCGACGTGGCTCAAGCCCCACCGCCTGCGGGCCGGCGAGCCGGAGGCGCTCCGCGAACTCGGCTGGCCGGCCCTGGCGGCGCCGCACCTCTGCTGGCCGGGGCGCGCGGCGCCCGTGGCGGTGTACCGCGCGGGCCTCTTGGACCGCTACGCGCCGGGCCTGCGCCTGACGCCCTCCGGGCTGGCCACCGACCTGCCGTGCGACGCGCGCGGGCACCTGCCGCCCAGCCCCGGCGCGCCCCCGGCCGGCAGCCCGCTGGCCGTGCGGGCGCGCGAGGCGGCGCGCAAGTCCTACGCGCAGGCGTTCGACGGCTACCGCGTCGGCGGGCCGGGGCTACTAGCGCTGCGTACCCTACTCGGCGAAGTCGAGGGCGACGGCCGGCGCGGGGCGGTGATCGTGTCGGCCGAGGACTCGGCGTTCCGGGGCTGGACCGGCGGCGCGGACCTGGCCGGCGCGCTCGCGCCGGTGGTCGCCGCGGCCCCGGCCGAGTTGATCGACGCGCGCGAGTGGGTGCCGGACGGCGAGTTCAGCGACGGCCACCACGTCACGGGCGCCGGGGCGGCGCGCTTCACGTCGAGGCTCGCCGCCGAACTGCGCGGAAGGGGGCTGGCGTGAGGCGGCTGCGGGCCAAGGTCGCCGTGGCGGTGGCGCTCGCCGGCGCGGCGGGCGCGCAACTGGGCGCGGGCGCGGTGCTGGACTACGGCCCCCCCGGTCGGCGCGACCCCGAGTACGGCCGGCGCCTGGACGCCGCCCGGCGGCTGGTCGCCGGGAACCCCGGCTCGGCACCTGTGCTGGTGCTCGGCAGCTCGCGCGTCAGTTACGGCGTCCGCCCCGCCGAGGCGCTCGGCGAACTCGGGGCGAACTCGCCGGTGGTGGTGGTGAACGCGAGCCTGGTGGGGAGCGGGCCGGTGATGCAGCTCTGGATGCTGCGCCGCCTCCTGGCCGACGGCGTGCGCCCCAAGTTGGTGCTGGTCGAGTTCTGGCCGGCTCTCTGGCACCAGAAAGGCGAGCACCGCGAGAGCCGCCGCATCGACCCCGCGCGGCTCGCCCCGCGCGACGGGTGGCTGGTCCGCGACTACTTCACCGACCCGGCCGGGCACGCGAGATTGCTGGAGCGGCGCGCGTGGCTGGGGCTGTCGGGCAACCGCAAGCTGCTCGCCCAGCGCCTCGCCCCGCCGCGCTGGCTCCCGGCGCCGATGCGGCCCGACCCCGCCGCCACAAGTGTGGACGCCACCGGCTGGCTCCCCGGCCCCGGCCCCCTGCCGCCCGAGGAGCGCGCCCGCCACGACGCGGCAATGGACGCGTTCTACGCCCCGCTGTTCGCCGAGTTGGAGTTGGGCGAGCTGCCGCGCCGCGCCCTGGGCGAACTCGTGACCGAGGCGCGCGGGGCCGGGGCCGAGGTAGCGCTACTAATCATGCCCGAGGCGCCGGCATTCGCCGCGCTCATGCCCGAGGCGGCGCGGCGGGAGTCGGCGCGCTTCCTGGGCGAAGTCCGCGCCGAGTTCGGGCTGCCGCTGATCGACGCGGCCGACTGGGCCGGCGCGGGCGAGTTGCCGGATCGTTTCCACCTGAACCCCGCCGGGGCGGCGGGGTTCACGCGCCGGCTGGCGCGCCTGCTCGCCGGGCACGACCGGGAGACGCCGTGAGGCGCCGCGGCCGCACGGCAGTCGCCGCCGGACTCGCGGCGTTCGCGCTGTCGCAACTGCTGCTCGCCGCGGCGCTGGAGTGGCCGCGCCCGGCGTGGCGCGACCCGGAGTTCGGCGCGCGCTGGGGCCACTTCCGCGCGTCGGCCCCGGACGGCCGGCCGCTGTGCGTGGCGCTCGGCAGTTCGCGCCTGGCGATGGGCCTCGACCCGGTTTCGATGCAATCGGGCGACCGCGTGCTGAACTTCGCGCAGTCGGGGCACCGCTCGGCGGGGATGCTAGCCAACTACGCGCGGCTGCGCGGTCGGGGCGTGCGGCCAACGCGGGTAATCCTGGAACTGCTGCCGTCGAGCTTATCCGACGCGCAGCCGCCCGAATCGACGCTCGACCCCGCCGCGCTCGGACTCGCCGAGTGCGGCGCTCTGGCCGGGGTCGCCGACTCGCCGGCGCGGCTGTGGGGCCGCGCGCTCGCCCGGCGGTCGGGGCCGGCGAGTGCGGCGCGGGCGAACCTGCTGTCGTGCGCCGGGGCGGGGGCGCTGCTGCCGCCGACGGTGCGCGCCGACCACTGGCCGAAACAGATTCGCCCGACCGGGTGGATGCCGTACTTCTTCGAGTCGGTGCCGCCGGAGAGGCGCGCCGAGAACTTCCGCCGCGCCGGGGCCGAGTACGCCGGGCCGCTCGCCAACTTCCGGGTCGAAGCGGCGCCGCTGCGGACGCTGCACGCGCTCCTGGATTGGCTGAACGCCGACGGCGTTCGGGTGTACTGGGTGCTGACGCCCGAGTCGCCGCACTTCCGGGCACTCACCCCGCCGGCGACGCGCGGGGCGGTGCGGGCGGCACTCGATGGGCTGATGGCGCGCACGCCGGGTGCGGGCCTGTGCGACGCGAGCGACTGGTTCGACGCGGAGGAAGACTTCGCCGACGGGCACCACCTGCTGCGGCACGCGGCACAAGTGTTCAGCCGGCGGCTGGGGGCGGAGTACGGGACGTGGGCGCGGGGTTGTTCCGCCGACTAAAATCCCCCCGCCCACTCCGCGAACAGCCCGCCGGGGGAACCGACGCATGGCCAGCGACCTCGAACTCGACACCGACGAGCGCCTCGGCGTCCCGCGCCCCGGCCGGGGCGCGCCCCCACTCCCGGCGGCGCCCGCCGCCGAGGAGCCGGCCGAGCTGCGCGCTTTCGACAGCGAACTCGGCCGGCCGGTGCAGTCCGCGCCCGACGCCGAGCCGCTCTCCGACGCCGACCGGCGGCGCCTGCGCTTGATGGACGAGGACCAGGCCCGGCGCGAACTCGACGAGGCCGAGGAACTTCTCAACTCCGACCCGACGCTGGTGCGGCTCGCCAAGGGCGTCTCCGGGCCGCTGCTGTTCGCGCTGGTGTCGGTGGTAGTGGGCACCGTCGGCGTGGTGATGCTCTCGCAGGCGCTCAACGTGCTGGCGCAAATCGGGCAACTGCCGCCCTGGGGCCAGTACGCCGCGCTCGGGCTGTTGGGGCTGTGCGTGGCGCTGGTCGCGGCCAGCTTCCTCCGGCTGGTGCTGCTCTACGCCCGGCTGAAGCGCAACCGCCAGCTCGACCTCGGCGGACTCGCGGAGCTGCACCGGCGGACCCGGCTGCGCTGGCTGGCGGTGGCCAAGACCCAAGAGGCGCGCTCCCGGATCGCGGAGTACGCCCTGCGCTTCCCGATCCGCACGCCGCACGAGCAGCGGCGGTTCCTGGCGCTCGGCGCGACGGCCGACGAACTGCGCCAACTCGCCGCGGCGCGGGACGCGCTGAACGACCCGGCCCAACTCGCGTCGTCGGCGCAGTGGTTCGAGCGCTTCCA
>CAXTPM010000273.1:5499-6984 GCA_964245865.1 uncultured Fimbriiglobus sp.
TCGAGTTCCAGTCCACCCTCGACCGCGTGGCCGAGGGGCGCATCCACCACTGGGCGAACCGCTCCATGGTGGTCACGGCCGTCAGCCCCAACGCGCTGATCGACGGCATCGCCACCTTGTACTTCGGCCTCGCCCTCACGCGGGAGTTGTGCGCGGTGTACAACCTGCGCGCCGGGCGCGCGGCGTCGGCGGTGCTGCTGGGCCGGGTGTTCGTGAACGCCTACCTGGCCGGGCAGTTGCACGACTTCGAGAGTGTGATTGAGGGGCAGACGGATCAAGCCGTCGAGCACGCCTTCGGCGCCGTCGGCATCGGGGTCGGCACCGGCGTGGCGGGGCAGGTGCTCGGCAAGGTGGGGGCGCGCGCCGCGGCGGGGTACCTGAACCGGCTGATGCTCTTCCGCCTGGGGCGCTCGGTGGCGCGGCTGTTGAGCCCGGTGGCCAGTCCGGGCCGGCGTGCCACAATGACCTGATGGCCGACGCGATCACGCTCCTGCACCTCAGCGATGTCCACTGCACCAGTACGCCGCACCCGCTGCGCCCCTCCGAGTGGTGGGGCAAGCGCCTCAGCGGCTACGCGGCCGGGGCGCTCAGCGGCCGGCGGCGCAGCCTCGCCCGGCCGGATGTCGCGCTGGACCGGCTCGCGGCCGACGCGGCGACGCGCGGTGTCGGGGCGGTGCTGTTCAGCGGCGACGCCACGAGCCTGGCGCTGCCGGGCGAGTTCGGCCGCGCGGCCGAACTGCTCGGCGAGTTGCGCGGCAAGCTCGCGGTCCCCGGCGTGGCGGTGCCGGGGAACCACGACCGCTACACCCCGAGGGCGACCAAGGCCAAGCTGTTCGAGGCGTCGTTCGACACCTGGCAAGAAGGCGAGCGCATCGACGGCTCCGACTACCCGTTCGCCGTCAAGCTCGGCCCCGCGTGGCTCATTGCCCTGGACTCCGCCCGGCCCAACCGGGGACTCGGCGACGCGACGGGGGCCGTCGGCCCGGAGCAACTGGCCCGCTTCCGCCGACTCTGCGACCGGCTGAGCGACGGCCCGCGGCTGGTGCTGACGCACTACCCGCTGTGGACGAGTGCCGGCGAACCCGAGCACGCGCTGCGCCGGCTGGTCGATCACGCCGAGGCGCTCGACGCGGCCACCGAGTGCGGCGTACGCGCCTGGCTGTGCGGCCACATCCACACCGGGTTCGTACGCGCCCCCAAGTCCGGCTTCCCCGTGCAACTGTGCGCGGGAAGTGCCACCCAGGAGGGCCGGCGGATGTACTCGACGTATGCCGTGACGGCCGGCGGGTTGACGGGCACGCGGCGGCAATTTGACGCGCGCGCCGGGGAGTACGTGACCCTGGAGACGTTCGAGCTGGGGTGGGGGTGAGCCATCGGCCCCGGCGTGAAAGAGACCTCACCCCCCGTCCCCCTCTCCCAGGAGGAGAGGGGGTGAGTGCGACTGCCAGCGTCATCTACTGGGCCGGCACCCGGACTCCACTGGCC
>CAXTPM010000274.1:0-2423 GCA_964245865.1 uncultured Fimbriiglobus sp.
CGGACCTCCTTCGCGTCGTCCTTGAAGCGCTTGAGGTTGTCGAGCGTGGCGATCTTGTCTTCCTTGGGGTACAGTACCACGCCATCCCGAATGACCCGCACCCGCGCCGAGCGCTCGATGGTGCCGCTCGTGACGTAGCAGCCCGCGATCTTGCCCACCTTCGAGATGGTGAACGTCTCGCGGATGACCGCCCGGCCCAGGTGGACGACCTCTTCGATCGGCTTCAAGCGCCCTTCGAGCTGCGCCTTGATGTCGTCCACGAGGTTGTAGATGATCTGGTACTCCTGCACCGAGATGCCGCGCTCCTGGGCCAGCCGCATCGCCGCGTCGTCGGAGGTGACGTTGAAGCCGACCACCAGCGTGTCGGCCGGGCTGGTCAGCGCCAGTTGCATGTCCGACTCGTTGATGGCCCCGATGCCCGCGTGCAGCACCCGCACCCGCACTTCCTCGTGCGTGAGCTTCTCGAGTTCCTTCTTGATCGCCTCGACCGACCCGCGCGCCTCGGCCTTCAGAATCACCTTCAACTCGGTGACTTTCACCTTCGAGTTCTGCTCTCGCAGTGAATCGAGACTCACCGACTGGAACTTGTAGCGGTCGCTCTCGTCGCGGCGCTCGCGGCGGTCGGCGGCGATCTCCCGCGCGGTCGCCACGTCGCTCACCACGTAGAACGGGTCGTCCGCGTCGGGCACGTCGTCCAGGCCGATGAACTTCACCGGCGTGCTCGGCCCGGCCTCGGTGATCGGGTTGGCGAGGTCGTCGTACATCGCCCGCACCCGGCCGAACGTCGAGCCGCACAGGATGGTGTCGCCTTTGCGGAGCGTCCCGTTCTGCACCAGCATCGTGGCGACTACACCCCGGCCCTCTTCCTTGTAGGCCTCCAGGCACGTGCCCGACCCCGGAAGCGTGGCGTCGGCTTTGAGTTCCGCGAACTCGGCCCGCAGCGCGATCTGATCGAGCAACTCGTCGATGCCCTGGCCGGTCATGGCGCTGGTGAAGATCACCGGCACGTCGCCGCCCATGTCCTCGGGCACCAGTTGCAAGTCGTACAGTCGGTTCTTCACCTTCTCCGGCTGCGCGCCCGGCAGGTCGCACTTGTTGATCGCCACGATGATATCGACATCCGCCGCCTGGGCGTGCGACACCGCTTCTTGCGTCTGCGGCATGATGCCGTCTGTGGCACTCACCACGATCACCGCGATGTCCGTGACGTTCGCGCCCCGAGCGCGCATTTTCGTGAACGCCTCGTGACCGGGGGTGTCGAGAAACGTCGTCGATTTGCCGTCCTTCTCGACGCGCCACGCGCGGAGCACCTGCGTGATGCCGCCGACTTCGGTGGACACGACATCCGACGACAGTCCGTACTCCACGCGAATGCGGTCCAGCAAACTGGTCTTGCCGTGGTCCACGTGGCCCATGATCGTAACAATCGGCGGGCGGTGCGTGAGGTTCGCGTCGTCGGACGCCTCGGCCGCCTCCCGAATCTTCCGCAGCGTCTCGTCCTCGGCCGACTCCTGCTTCTTGGCTACCAGCTCGACGTTGCGCTCGACGGCCACCATCTCGGCGACTTCGAAATCGAGCATCGAGTTGATGGTGAAGAGCGAGTTCGTAAGGTTCTTGAGCTTCAGCAGCAACTCGCCGGCCTTCATGCCGATGGCTTCGGAGAGCGTGCGCACCGTAATCGGCATGGCGATCTCGACCTTGCCGCCGATGACGGTGTTGAGCGCCTTCTGGTGCGACGGGCCGCGGTGCTTCTTGCGGTGCCGCATCCGGTCGATCGTGTCCACGCGCCCGCCGGGGCCGATGGTGATCGAACCGGCGTAGCTGCCCGGACGGCGGTCGTTGCGACCCTTCAGTTCGGGCCGCGCCTTGGCACGCGGGTCGGCGTTCCCCGCGGCCGGGGCGCCGGGCGCGCCGCGGCGGCGCTCCTCCTCGGTGGCGCCCGGCGCGATTGGGGCGCCGGGGAAGCGGTTCATCGGCCCGCCGGGCCGGATGCCGCCGGGGGGCGTCGGGCCGGTGTTATCGGTGGACAGCGTACTCGGGGTACTGATGATGTCCGAGACCGTCACCGTCTTGTTGCGCGTCGCCTCGAGCGCCCGCAGCTTCTGAATCTGCTCGACGGTCAAACGCACCGACTTCGGGCCGGGCGCCCCAGGGGCGGGACCGGGACCGCCGGGACGCGGACCCTGGCCGATGGGGCCGACCGGCTGACCCGGCACGCGCGCCGGGGCACTCATCCGCGTCGGGGGGCCGGGGTTGGGCGCGGGGCGACCGCCGGAACTCACCGGCGGCACGGCCGCACGCGGTGGGCCGTACTGCCCGCCCTGGCCACCACCCGGAGTACCAGATTGCGCGCCGGAGCCACTCGGACCCGACGGCCGGTTCGGGGCGCCGAGGTTCGTCATCGGACGCGAGTTCCCGCCCGG
>CAXTPM010000274.1:2433-6978 GCA_964245865.1 uncultured Fimbriiglobus sp.
GAGGCGCGCCGAAAGCGGGACGATTCGCGTTGGGTGCCATGTTCATCGGCCGCGACTGCGGCGGCGTGGGCGGGGCCGGGGCGACGACCGGCGCCGGGGGCTGGACTGCCGTCGCGGCCGGCGGGGTCACGACCGGGGCGGGCGGAGCTGTGGGGGCCGCACTCGCCGCCGGCGCAGTCACTGCGGGCGTCGGCTCGGACTGCTTTGCCACGGGGGCCGTGGCCGGCTCCACTGGCGCGACGGGCCTCGCGGCGGGCGATTCGGGGGCCGGGGTCGCCGGGCGCGGCGCGTTAAGGTTCGCCGGCCGGCTGTTCAAGTTGGCCGGCCGGCTGTTCAGGTTCATCGGCCGCGTCGGCATCACCGGTGGTAACTTCGGCGGCGTGGGCTTAGGCGCGGGAGCCGGCGCGACTTCGGCACGCTGTGGGGCAGTCACCGGCAACTCGGCGACGGGCTGCGGGGCTGCAACTTCAACGGGCTTAACAACGGCCGGCGGGGCGACCTCGGCTTGCGGCACGACTGCGGCCACCACCTCGGCGGGCACGGCAACTTCCACGGCCGGCTCAGGCGACTTCGGCGCCTTGGGCTTAGCGAGCGTCGGCACCTTGACTTCGGCCACCTTCGTGGGAATCGCCGCCGGCTTCGCCGGGACGCCCACGGGCGGCAGCGGGGCGGGCTTCGCCGGCACGGCCTTCGTTGCCGGGCCGCGCTTCACACGCGCTTTGATGGCCTCGACCTGGTCGGCTTCGAGCGCCTTGAGTTGCGACGTGATCGCGGTAAACCCGAGTTCCTTGCAGAGATCGAGAACTTCCTTCGTCTCAAGGTTGAGTTCCGCCGCCACGTTGTAGACGCGCGGCTTCGCGTTCGCCTTGGCGTCGGGCTTCGGCTCCGACTTGGCGTTCGGTGCGGGCGCACTCGGCGCGGCGGGGGAGGGGGCGGGCTTCGGCTCTTTCGACTCTTTAATCGGCGACAAGCAACACTCCTTGGGGACTATTCGCCCCGGCACCCCCTCTCGCACTGAAAAGAGGTGACGGGCAGTTTAGAGACTAATTCCGACAAAACGATGCAGGGTTCGGCGGTCATGCCGAATCTCCGCTGGGGGGGTAGTTCTGCGGGTCGCCGACCACTGGGCGGTCGGGCGGAAGCTCGCCGTCGGGTTGAACCGTTACTTCGCCGTCGTCCCCGGCCTGAGCGGCCTGGTGCGTTTCGGAGATTTCCGCGGCCTTGGTGTCAGTCGGCATCCCCACCGAGTGGCCGTCGTGCTGCTCTTGGACAATATCCGGCACGGGGTGGCCCTCGGCGGCTTCAGTCGATTCGGGGGCCGCTTCGCCTTCGGCCGCAATTTCGTCGGTACTATTGTCGGTCTCACTCTCCCCAGAAGTCAACCCAGCCTCCGTCGATTCGACCACTTCGCCACCCGCCTCGGCCAGAGCTGCCGCCTCGAGCGCCTGCTGCTCGGCCAGCGCCGCGGCTTCAGCTTGCTGCTCAGCCAGCAGCGCCTCGTTCTGCTGCTGCTGACTCTCGGCCCGCTCCTGCTCGGCCATGCGGTCCATGTGCTCGGCGTACTCTTCGGCGTACTCGACCAACTCCTCGGCCTGCTCGATCGACAGTTGCGGCGCGAACTTCAACAGCTCCTCGCCGTCAATGTACGTCAACTCGTTGTAACTCAGGAACCCCTCTTCCACGAGCGCCTGCACCACGGTCTCGTCCGCGTGCGGCAACTGCATGAACCAGCGCTCGGCCCGCTCGAGTTGCTCGCCCAACTCGTCGTGCGTCATGATCTTGATGTCCATCCCCACCAGTTTGGTGGCCAGACGGACATTCTGCCCCCGACGGCCGATGGCGAGCGACAGTTGATCTTCCTGCACCAGCACGATCGCCCGGCCCAGGCGCGGGTAGGTGAAGACCTCGCTAATTTCCGCCGGCGAGAGCGCGTTCGGAATCAGAATCTGTAGCGACTCGTTCCAGCGCACAATATCAATGCGCTCGCCGTTGAGTTCCTCAATAATGTTTTTGATGCGACTGCCACGCACGCCGACACACGCCCCAACGCAATCGACTTTCGAGTCAATACTCACCACCGCCATCTTGGTCCGGTACCCGGCCTCGCGGGCTAGTGCCTTGATGTCGATGGTGCGGTCGTCGATTTCAGGAATCTCTTCCTCGAACAGGCACCGCACGAACTCGGGCCGCGCTCGGGAAATCACGATCTTGACGCGCTGCCCCGTGCGGCGGACCTCGAAGATGACGGCCTTCACCCGGTCGCCGACCGCGTGCGTCTCGCCGGGAATCTGCTCGCTGCGGGGCAACAGCGCCTCGGACTTGCCGAGCGACACGATGGTCACACTCGGCTCGGCGCGCGTCACGGTGCCGACGACGAGTTCGCCTTTCTTGCCGGTGAACTCGTTGTAAACCGTGTCGGACTCGGCCTCGCGTATTTTCTGCATCATCGCCTGCTTGGCCGACTGCGCCGCGATGCGCCCGAGTGTCTCGGGGTCGATCTCCTCGGCGCCTTTGCGCGCCACGATCTCGCCAGTGGCCCGGTCGATGGTGACGAGCACGCCCTCCTCGACCTCGAAGTGACGCAGAGCCGCTTGCTTGATGGCGTCCTCGATGCCGCCGAAAACCACGTCGCGGGCGATTTTCTTCTCGTCGTGGATTTTCTCGACGAGTTCCAGAAGCGCCTTCGCCACTTCCTTCTTGCGATCGACGACCTTGACCGGCTCGAGTTTCTGTTTGGCCACGGGTGGTCTCCGCAAGTTCGGGGGTGAAGACGGTTGGGTCAGTCGGTCGTGTCGCGGTCAATCCGGGGCCAGAATCGCTCGTGCGTCAGGCGGTCAAACCACAGCCAATCCTCGGCACGGCACGCCCAATTTTCGGGGGGCGTCGTGCCGCCAGTCCACTCGGCGATTAAGCGCGTCCGCAGCGAGCCGGGCGCGGCCAGTGTCAGTCGCATCGCCGAGACGCCCGTCGGCTCGGCGAACAGAACCCGCCAGCCGAGGAATCGGACTCGATCCGCCAAAACATCCGTGTCCGGTCGAATCGCCTCGGGGCGAATGCCGAGCGTCAGTGCACTGGCACTGGGCACTGCCACCGTCCCATTGTAGGGAACGACGACACTGCCGCAGGCCGAAACGAACTCGCCGCGCTCATGTGTGCCAGTCGGATTCGGCCGGAAGTGGCCCGAGACGGTCCCGAGTCGCCCCAAGCTTCGGCCGGTGAACAGCGCGTGCGGGTCGTCCGCAAGTCGTGGGGGGGTGCCCAACTGCCCGAGTTTCCCCGCCACAATCACGCCAACTTGCGTGCCGAGCGCGAACGCATCGGCCGGTTCGTGGCTGACCATCACTATTGTGGCGGCCGAGTCCCCCGCGAGCAAGTGCAGATCGGCCCGAAAATCCGCCCGCGCCCCGACATCGAGCGCGGCGAACGGCTCGTCGAGCAGCCAGACTCGCGCCGTCGAGGCCGCGAGTTTCCCCAACGCCGCCCGCTGCAACTCCCCACCTGAGAGGTGCTCCGGCCGGCGCGATTCGAGTTCATCCAGGCGTAAAAGTTCGCGCGCCGCCGGCGGTACTTCGCCCACGAGTGCCAGGTTCTCGGCCACGCTTAGGTGCGGGTACAGTGCCGGCCGCTGCGGTAGGAACGCCACGCCGCGCCGGTGCGGGGGCAGGCGAGTGACCGACGTGCCGCCGATGAGAATGTCGCCGGAGTTTGGGATGTCCAGGCCTGCGATGAGCCGCAAGATTGTCGATTTGCCCGCGCCGGTGGGGCCGAGCAGTACGAGCGTATGGCCAGCGGGTACGGCGAGAGTGATCGGGCCAAGGCCGGACAATGCCCCCGGCCCGCCGGGCGCCTCGGCCCTGTGAGGGGCTTGAGACGACCGGCGGGCCGGGAAGGTTTTCGTCACCGAATCGAGTCGGATCACGGCGACCTGGAGTTAGCTCGCGGACCCGAAGAACTTCGGCACGCCGATGTTGTAGAACTCGCGCTCCAGGTATTCCAGCGCGAGCGCGAAGTTGAGGATGTTCACGTCGTTCTGGCGCGACGGGGTCGTGCTGAACGCTAGGGGCGGGCCGCCGGCGAGGTCTTGGATGAACGGCGAGGCGAGGTTTATTACCTGCTGCTGGGTCAGCGGCGGCTCGAAAATCTGGTCGTTGCCGAACACGTCTTGGGTGATGCCGAGGTTCAGGAGCGTGTTCAGCCAGCCGGAGTGGCGGGCCTCGATGGCGAGGATCGACCCGGCGGCTGCCAGGTTCGACTTGCTAAAAATGATCGGCGCCGCGCCGAGGTAGGCGCCGGTACCAGTGTTTTCGAGGGCGCGGGCCACCGTGGCGAACGCCTTCGCGTTGGGCTGGTCCAGCCCCTTGAAGTTCGGCTTCGGACGGGCCTGGCCCCCGGCGCTGATGAGACCACCTAGGGCGTTGACGATGAAGTCCACGTGGGCGTTTTCGTTGCGCTGGATCTCGGCGAACGCCCGGCGGTTCAGGTTCGGGTAGAGGTTCGGCACTCCCCCGCTGGTCTGGGCGCCGGCGGTGCCGGGGAGGGTCGCGG
>CAXTPM010000275.1:0-2860 GCA_964245865.1 uncultured Fimbriiglobus sp.
GGCTGTACACGCAGGTGAATCTACTCAAGACGCAACTCGACACGCTCTCGAAGACCTATGAGGCGACGTTCACCGACACTAAGACCAAGGCCGCGGACGTGGTGAAGGTGCAGGCGAACGTCGATAAGCTCAACCAGCAGGTCAAGGCGCTGGACGAGCAGTTGAAGGCCCGCGAGGCGACGATCACCGCGCTGTCGCTGGAAAGGGAAGCCGCCAGGGTCGCCGCCTCCGCCGCCCAGATCGAGCGCGACGGGATCAAGAAGCAGAACGAGACGCTGACCGAGCGGAACGCGAAGCTGACGAGCGACCTGGAAGAACGAGTGCGTTTCGGCGGCGTCGCTCTACCCGGCCAACTGACGCCTGCTGTGCCCGAAGGCTTCCGCGCTACGGTGCAGACTTACCGGGCCGACGGCTACGTCGATATCAACGGCGGCTCGAACGCGGGCCTCTTGACCGGCGCGCAGCTTACCGTCAGCCGGGGCGCGAACTACCTCGGCAAGCTCCAGATCGTCCGCACCGATCCGACCAACGCCGTTGGCCGCTTCACCCCGGCCCAGCGCGGCCGGGCGCTCACCGCCGACGACGCCCCCCGCGCCGGCGACATCGTCACCAAGTAAGGAGGGCACGACCATGGCCCGCAAGAAGACGCCGCCCGCGAAGCCGTTCAAGAAGCCGACCCCCTCGGCCCTGCCGCCCAAGGGCAAGTCGAAGTCGGTGCTGGACGACGAGTTGGACGACCTCGACGAACTCGACACGCTGGACGACGAGCCGGCGCCGAGTACGCGCGACTTCGCCGACGACGAGATCCCGAAGCCGTCGCGCAACAACGCCTACACGGGCCTGGTGCTGGTCGCCACGCTGGCTCTTGTTGGCGCGGCCGCGCTGCACTACGTCGATTATACCGCGTCGAGCAAGGCCAAACTCGACGTGCCGACGGTGGCACTACCCGCTCTCATCACCACGCCGCAAGTGCCCGCGCCGGCCGCGAAGTCCTAACCCGGAGTCGATGCGATGCCCCGCGTGCAAGTGCAAGTCGTCCGCCGCAATAGTGTCTACGTCGGGATGCTCGCGCTGTCGTGCCTGTCGATGCTGATCGGCGTCCTGCTCTTGGCGTTCGAGTTGAACTCGTACTACGACTTCCAGACGGCCGCGAAGGGTGGGCCGACAATCTCGCTGCCTAAGGACACCCCGCGCACCCCGTCGAGTACCGGGGCGCCGAAATCCTGACGCGGGCGGCACTTCGGTGAGAGCGGGGTGAGGGGAGGCGGCAACGCGGGTTGGTTTTGGCGGGCCGAGTCGGTAATCTGATAGGCCGCCGTGCGAACCGTACTCGCCGCCCCGCCGAACCCCGCGACCCCGGCCTTATGTCCCGCACCTGCCCGAGCTGTCATCAGAATCTCCCCGACTCCGAGACTGGGGCCGAGCAGCGCTTCTGCATGTACTGCGGCGCCCGCCTCAGCCCCTCGTCGGTCCACGACGCCCTCCCCGGCGATCTTGACGGCAGCGAAACGCAACTCTACCTCCCCGACCCCGAAGGCTCGGCCAACTCCGCGTCCGACGACACCAACACCTACCTACCGGGCGCGACGCGCCTGCGCACCGCCTCGCCGAAACTCACGGCCGTCGCCGGCTACAACATCCTCGGCTTCCTCGGCGCCGGCGGCATGGGCACGGTCTACGAGGCCGAGAGTCGCAGCACCGGGGCGCGCGTGGCGGTGAAGGTGCTCAGCGGCAAGCTGGCGTCGAACCCGTCGTCGGTGGAGCGCTTTAAGCAGGAGGGCCGGGTGGCGAGCCTGATTAGCCACCCGCACTGCGTGTTCGTACTGGGCGCCGATACCGACGCGGGGCGCCCGTTCATCGTCATGGAGTTGATGCCTGGGCGCACGCTCAAAGACCTGGTGGATGCCCGCGGCCCGCTGCCCGTATCGGATGCGATCGGCCGCATCCTCGACGTGATCGACGGACTCGCCGAGGCGCACCGGCAGGGCGTCATCCACCGCGACGTGAAGCCGTCGAACTGTTTCCTGACCGAAGACGACCGCGTGAAGGTCGGCGACTTCGGCCTGTCGAAGTCGCTCACGCCCGACGACGAGTCGCTCGAAGAACTGCTCGCCGGGTCGCAGGCCGGCACGACGGGGGAAGCGGCCGCGGCGCGGAACCTCACCACCAGTGGCGCGTTCCTCGGCACGGTGATGTACGCCTCGCCGGAGCAGATTCGCGGCGAGTCGGTGGGCTACGACTCGGACGTGTACGCCGTCGCCGCGACGCTGTACTTCCTGCTGCCCGGCCGGGCGCCGTTCCAGCACGAGAGCCTGACCGCAAGCCTAGCCAAGGCGGTGAGTGAGCCGCCGCCGCGCATCCGGCCGCAGCGGCCCGATGTCCCACGGGAACTGGAGCGCGTGGTGCTGCGGGGACTCGAGCGCGACCGCTCGCGCCGCTTCCCCACGCTGGTGGCGCTGCGCGACGCGCTGTTGGCCCTGCGCTCGGACCTGCAAAAGCCCGCGCGGCCGGGGGCGCTGGTGCTGGCGTACCTGGCCGACAGCCTGATTGTCGGCGTGGCCGAGTTGCTGCTGATCTTGCCGGTACTCAGTCAGGTCGGGCTGGAGCAACTGAGCGAATACCAGATTTCGCTCGTGACACTGGTGTCGGTGTTCTACTACTGGCTGTTCGAGTCGCTGCTGGGCACCACGCCCGGCAAGCGTCTGCTGCGGTTGCAGGTGGTGCGCCTGAACGGGGTGTCGCCGCCGGGGCTGGGGCACGGCCTGGTGCGGACGCTGGTCTGGCAGGCGATTTGGCGTTCAAGTCGAAGGGGAATGGGCTTGTCGCGGGCGATATCGCATCCCATCTGGGCGCGGCGTTG
>CAXTPM010000275.1:2870-6958 GCA_964245865.1 uncultured Fimbriiglobus sp.
CTGATTCCTGCACTTGTGGCGCAGGGGGTGGTGTCGCTCGCCCGGCTCCCCGAGGCTCTTGCGGCGGTGTTGGCGACCGCCGTCAGTTTGGCCATTGCGGCGCCGCAGTTGCGCCGCAGCGCCTACGGCTGGCGCGGCTTCCACGACCTCGCCAGCGGCTGCCGGGTGATCCAGCGCGAGCGCCCGCCGCACCGGCCGTACCTCAGGAGCCGCCACCCGAACCCGCTCGACGCGGCCAAGCCGAGTCCGTCGCCCGCGCCGGCGCTGGTGGGCGGCTTCGCAGTGGCCGGCAAACTCAGCGACCTCGACGGCGGCTCGGAAGTCTGGCTCGCCGACGACAAGGCGCTCGGCCGGCGCGTGCTGCTGCACGTGCTCCCCCCCGGCGCGGCCGCGCCCGAAGCCCCCGACGAGGAGGTGACGCGGCCCACCCGACTGCGCGTGCTGAGCCGCGGACAGGTGGCGTGGCCGGGTGCTTGCGCCGGCGCGCCGGCGCAACTGCGGCACTACGTGGCCACCGTCGCCCCCGGCGGCGCGCCGCTGTTGGACCTCGCGTCGCCGGATCGGCCGCTGGGCTGGGCCGACTGCCGCAGCATCTTAGAACAGCTCACCGACGAGTTGGCCACGAGTTGCGACGAGCGCGGGGAGTTCGCCGCGAGCCTGGCGCAAGTGTGGGTCGAGCCGAACGGCCGGCCGCAACTGGTCGAGTTCCCGCTGCCGTACCACGCGCGCGGCAAGGCGGTCGCCCCGCCGCCCGCCGCCCCCTTGGACCTGATCCGCCAAGCCGCGACGCTGATGCTCGAGGGCCGGCCGCGCGCCGCCGGGGGCCGGGTCGCCGCGCCGCTGCCGCTGCACGCCTCGCGCATCACCGACGGGCTGTTCGCCCCACCCGGCGAGGGGGGCGACGGCTACGCGGGGCTGGAGGAGTTGCGCGAGGACTTGGGCGCCAACGCGCTGCGCCCCGCCGAGGTGACACCGGGCCTGCGGCGCGCGCACCTCGGCCTCTGGGTGCCGCTCGCGGTGTGGGGCGCGGCCTGGGTGCTCCTGCTGAGCGGGCTGATGAGCCTCTTCGTGGCACTGGGCGCCGCGGGGGAGGGGGGCGCCCTTGCGCGCCTGCGGGCGTCGCTGGCCGACACCGCCCAGCGCGAGACTCTGCGCGAGGAGGCCTCGGCCTCCTACGAGGCGCGCAAGCAAGACGCGCGTGGGACGCCGCAGCGTCCCCCCGTGCTGGAACTGACCGACCCGGAGCGACTCGGGCGCACACTCGGCGACCTCGACGCGGCGGTGGCGGCGCGCCGCCGCGCCGCCGACCGGCACGTCGCCCGCCTCAACCGGGCCGAGCGCTGGGTGTTCGGCCGCGTCGGGCTGGGCGACCCGGATTGGACCCCGCCCGGCGGGGCCACGCCGCCGACGCCGGAGTCGGTCGCGCGGATGACCCGGCGCGCCGCGGACATCCTGGCCGACCCCGACGAGCGTCGCGGGCGCCGCTCCCTGGCGCTACCACTCGCTTGCGTGATGCCCCTGGCCGTCTGGGCGGCACTGGCGTTCGCGCTGCGCGGCGGCGCGGCCCTCTCGGTCGCCGGAATCGCCCACGTGCGGCTCGACGGCAGCCGCGCCCCGCGCTGGAAAGTGGCCCTGCGCGAACTCGCCGTGTGGGCGCCGTTCGTCGGACTCTGCCTGCTGAGCCTCTGGCTGCAACTCGCCCACGGCGAGTGGGTGGCGCTGCGCACCGGCGTGACGGTCGCCGCCGCCGCCGCGCTGCCCGCGATGGCCGTCGTGGCGCTGCGCTACCCCGCGCGGCCCCCGCAGGACTGGTTGTTGGGGCTAGCGCTGGTGCCGCGTTAGTGAAGGGAAACGCGAAAAGCCGGGGGCAACTCTGCCTCCGGCCTTCGCTGCAACGCTGCGCCCGAACCGAGTGGACTAGCGGGTCACGATTTCGATGATGAGCTGCTCGCGGATTTCGGCGATGCGGGGATCGACATCCTGCCGGCTGGGCATCCGCGTGAGTTGGCCCTCGGGTTCGTCGTTGTTGGTGATCGCCAGGAAGTCCGGCACGTGACCGCCGCCCTGTTGCAGCGCGAGACGCGCGAGACTCAGGCTGCGCTGGCGGACCTTCACGCGGACCTTGTCACCCGGCTTCAGCAGCATACTCGGCACGTCGCACTTGCGGCCGTTCACTTCGACGTGGCCGTGGGCGACCATCTGCCGGGCGGCGTTGCGCGAGGTGGCGAACCCGAGGCGGTGGATGACGTTATCCAGGCGCCGCTCGAGGATCGCAAGCAGCGCCTCGCCGCTGTTGGTGGTCGAGCGCGTAGCGAGCTGGAAGTAGCGGCGGAACTGGGCTTCGAGCACGCCGTAGAACCACTTCAGGCGCTGTTTTTCACGCAAGCGGATGCCGTACTCCGATTGTTTGGAGCGCCGCAGGCCGTGCATACCGGGCGGGGGGGCCTGGCGGTCGATCGGGCACTTCGGGCTGAAGCAGCGCGTGCCCTTGAGGAACAATTTCATCTGCTCGCGCCGGCAGCGCTTGCACACCGAGTCCAAAAACCTGGCCATAAAACCCTTCACACGCACGAGAGGGAACAGGGGTCAACCAGTCGCAGACTGGTAAGGCCGGACCCGCCCACGCCCCGGCGAACCCCTGGGTCACTCCGGTGCGGAAACGCTTTCGGGCCAGACTCCCAGTGAACTGGAAGTCGGCCCGTGCGGGTCGGCCAACAAGCGGACTAGACGCGGCGCTTCTTGGGCGCGCGGCAGCCGTTGTGCGGCAGGGGCGTCACGTCTTCGATGGCCTTGACGTTCAGACCGGCATTTTGCAGTGCGGTAATCGCCGACTCGCGCCCGGCCCCCGGCCCCTTGACGCGCACTTCAAGTTCGCGGATGCCAAACTTCGCGGCACGCGCGGCACACTCTTCAGCCGCGCGCTGGGCGGCGAACGGCGTCGATTTCCGGCTCCCCTTGAAACCGACGGCGCCACCACTCGACCAGGTGAGCACGTCGCCGTTGGTGTCGGTGATGCTCACGATGGTGTTGTTGAACGTCGATTGCACGTGGGCGATGCCCCGGCTGACGTTGCGGCGAATCTTCTTCTTTTTCGACTTAGCCATATCGGGAGTGACGAGTGGGGAGTGAGGAGTGGTGAGGAAAACGCTGGCCAGCACGGTTCGCGTCGGCGGGGGTCCGTTCGGACTCCCCACTCCCCACTCCCCACTGACCACTCTTGTTACTTGTCCTTAACGCCCTTCTTACCGGCGACGGTGCGGCGGACGCCCTTGCGGGTGCGGGCGTTGGTCTTGGAGCGCTGGCCACGCACCGGGAGGTTCTTGCGGTGCCGCTCGCCGCGGTACGACTTGATCTCTTTGAGGCGCTGAATGTTGCCCGCTTCGAAGCGGCGCAGCGAGCCTTCCACCAGATAGTCGCGGTCGATGATGGTTGCGAGGCGGGCCACCTCGTCGTCGGAGAGTTCCGACGCGCGGCGCTGCGGGTCGAGGCCGACTTTCTCGCAAAGTTCCAACGAAGTCGTCGGCCCGATCCCCTTGAGGTACCTCAGGGAAATGTGGGTCGGCTTGCTGGCGGGGATATCGACGCCCTGGATGCGGGGCATAGGTCACACACTCCGGGGGTTGCTTAGCCTTGACGCTGCTTGTGGCGGGGGTCCACGCAGATCACGCGCACGGTGCCGTGGCGCTTGATCAGCTTGCACTTGTCGCAAATGCGCTTGATGCTGGATCGGACTTTCATGTGGCCCTGACTCTCGCGTTGGCGTGGGGGTCGGACGCGCGGGGCCGCCCTCATCCAACCCAGAATATCGCCCCGGCCGGCGTGAGCAAGGGCACCTGTGCCCGTTTTGAGGGCTCACCGCCCCCGTTCGATGCGGCGACGCTACTCACGCGTGACCCAGATGACTTCGCCGGGCACCTCGGCCGCGAGCCGCTGCCGCGCGAGCACGAAGCCCAAGCCCCGCCAGAAGTTGCCCGGCAGCAGGTCCAGCGCCACGCGCTCGTTCGGGTCGCGGACTCGTTTTGCCAGCGCCGGGTCGAACGCCACGGTGATGTTGTGCCGCTCGTGCAGCCGCGCCGCCGCCTCCGGCA
>CAXTPM010000276.1:0-6945 GCA_964245865.1 uncultured Fimbriiglobus sp.
CCACGCGCAGGCCGTTCTTGCCGTCGGCGACGTAGGCGAACGTACTCGTATACGTGATGCCGATCTTCACGTCGCGCGCGTCGTTGAGGTGCCCCCCGGCGGTGAATGCCTGCTCGACTTTGGGTTCGGCCGCCTTGGTGATATCCAGGATCACCAGCCCTTTCGCCCCGGCCGCCACGTAGGCGCGGGTGCGGGCCAAGTAGACCGCGTTCGCCTCGGGCATGCGGATCATGGCGAGCGGCACTGGGTTGGCCGGGTCGGTGGCGTCGCACACTTTGATACCGTCCTCGTCGCACACATACAAGTAGCGGAACTGCACTGCACTCATGCGCGGCTTCTTAAGGTGCGGCTCGCCGACGGTGGCGGTGATCTTGGGGTGCTTCGGGTCGTCGATGTCGATGACCACGAGTCCCGAGTCGCACGACACGTAGACGAAGTGCCCGGCGATGCTGGCGTGCCGGGCGCCGGCGAGTGCGTTGTCGGGGTTGAACGTCAGCTCGCGCTTGAGGAAGTTGTTGACCGGGTTGCCATCAATCGTGGTCGCGGCGCCGGTGAGGATTAGCCCCTCGACCTTGTCGCAGATGTACAGGTAGCCGTAGAGGGCGTGGACGGCCCCCTCCTTGTTCTCCGGCATGTGCGTGCGCGTCGGGTCGGCCGCGACGGTGGCCGGCGTGGCGACGAAGGTGGCGTGCTTGGTGGGGAGGTGGAAGCGCTGGCCCACGGGGGAAACGGGCGCGGTGGCGATGCGCTCGCTGAAGCCCTTGTGGTCGATGAACGCGATGTCGAACACGCGCACGCCGCCCTCGCCGCAGGCCGCGTAGAGGTACTCGCCGCGGTGCTGGACCATCAGCACCTCGGACTTCTTGAACGGCCGCAGTAGCCCGTCGGAGACATCGCGCCCTGGGTGTTCCGCGACATCTTTGAGCACCCCGCCGGTCGCCGCGTGCTTGGCGAAGTTGTCGGGGAACGCCCAGCGGTGCAGGTCACTCCCGAACACGGCTTGGGGTTCGGATGTCTCGGTGACGGTGACGGCGAACAGCCCCTCCTCGCCCCCGGCCACCCAGGCGTACTTGCCGATGAGGTTCGTATAACCCGTGCCCTGCATCAGCAGCTGCGCAAGCCAGGCGTTGTTATCGTCGGCCTTGGAGATGTGGCAGTCGGTACACTGCTTGGTCTCGCGCGCCCCGCGGCCCCGGACGGTGTGCGGCACGTTGGTGCTGAACGCCGTACCCGCGAAGCCCTCGGCGGAGATCGTTTGCTGCTGGACGTAGATCGACTCGCGGTTGCCGTTGTAGCTGCCGACGTGAATCGCACAGCTACTGCGAGAAGGGTTGACCTTGTTGCCCGTGGCGTCGCCGTCGCGGGCCAGCATGAAGATGTCGTCGCGCAGGGTCTGGAAGTTGTACGAGACGAAGTTCCGCTGCACCTCGCCGTCGGCGTGGAGTTGCGGGAGTTTGACGTTAGCGCGCTGCGGCAGATGGCAGCCGATGCAGGTGGGGTTCCACGCGCTGTGGCAGGCGATGCAGCTCATGGTCTTGTTGCTGTGCGCGGTGCACGCCTCGCCGCCGGGGGCACCGTCCTTCCCTTCGGGGGGCAGGTCGCCCCAGACGATCTGGTCGCCCTCGTAGCGCATCGTTTTGGCAATGGCGGACTTCGAGTTGTAGCGCGGGTGCGTCGGGTCGGTGGTGTCCTTGGTCTGCACCATCTCCCAGCGCACGCCCTTCTCGACGCACGAGTTCTGGAAGTAGCGCTTCTTGCCGTCGGGCGTGTCGCGCACCTCGAAGCGCGGGGCGCCGAAGGGCGTCTTCATCTGCAACAAGTTGCGGCCCTTGCCGTCGGGGCTACTGGTGTAGTTCGCCGGGCCGCTGGTGCGCAGCGTGGTGTACTTGTCGGTGGTGCCGTGGCAATCAATACACGCGATCTCGGTGCCGGCGCGCACCTCCATTTGCAGGCGGTTGTTGCCGTGCATGTCCTGCACGAAGTGGCAGTCGATGCAGTGCATCCCTTTTTCCATGTGGATGTCCATGAGGTGCACGGGGCTGCCGCCGCCGCACGAGGCGACCAGCTTCGACTCGGCCTCGCGTGCGGCCTTCGGCCCCTTCACCGGGTCGTCGAAGCGCTCCTTGCGGTGCCACTCGCGCATGGTGTTCGGGAAATCGACCGCCTTGGCGAGCTTCTCGGCACTCGGCGCCCCCACGGGGTTGCCGGCGTGGTCCCTCAGTAATCCCTCGCGGTCCTTCTTGAACACGCCGCGGAACGCCCACCCATGACTATGGAAGTCGGCGAAGTGCTGCTTCTGGAGTTGCGGGTTCAGCGCGGTGAGGTTGTCCGCGAACGCGGGGTCGGCCAGGTTCCCCTTCGCGGCACTCTCGTTGGGGTTGCGCAGCAGGTGCTGAATCAGTTCGTCGGCCGTGGGGTTCTTCTGCCTCGCGGGGTACATCGCGGAGGCCTCGGTCTCCTCGTCGTACCACATGTAGCCGATGTAGCTGTTCATCACGGTCGTGCCGGGGTGAATGTGGCAGACCATGCACTGACTGGTCGGCACCGAGTTTACGAACAGGTGCGCGATCGGGTGGCCGGGTTCGGACTTGCTCACGGTGGGGTCGGGGTTGTCGGGCGCGGTGAGTCCGCCGTTGCCGTACTTCGCATACGGCCCCGCATGCACGGGGCTGCGGTCATTGGCGTAGATCACGTGGCACGCGGTGCAACCACTGCTGCGGTAGTCGCCGGCGTGGTCGTTGGTGCCCATGAAGTTCAAGGTCGGGTCGAACAGGCGCGTCTTATTCAGGCTCACCAACACGGGGTCGGTGCGGTTCCCCGTACCCAGGCCGCGCACACTCAGGCGCGTGCGCGGCCGGCCGGGTTCCTCGTCGCGCTCGGGGATGCCGATCTCGGGGCTGAACCGGCCCCCCGGCTCGAAGATGCGCAGGATGTTCCCCGGCTGCGACGCCTCGAACCGCGGCAAGGGGTCGAGGTACGGCAGCACCGCCTTGCCGACCATTTCCTTCTCGGTGGGCGGCGGGTAGGTCTTCAGGCGCACGGGGGCGCCCCTCATGCTGTAAGCCTCGCCGTGGCGCGGGCGCTTGTTGGGCACCGAGCCGTTGTTGTAGAGCGCCGCGCCCCAGAGCATGCACCCCGTGCTCATGAGCTGCTTGCGGTTGGTCTGCACCTCCTTGGGGTGGCACCCCGCCGTGCCGCAACTGATGTGCGCGATGCGGAAGTCGCCGGGGTTCACGAAGCGCACCCACTCCGGCGACTCGTGGTTCAAAAGCGTGTAGCCGCGCACGGGGTTGGCGGAACTCGGCCACTGCTGCGGGTTGCGCGGGAAGACGTGCGCCTGCTCGATCGTCGTGGCCTGGGCGTTGCCGCCGTGGCAGTCGGTGCAGCCGATGCGCAAAGTCGGCTTGTTGTGCGGGTCGGGCACTCCCGCGTGACAACTCAGGCAGCCCGCCGACTTACTCAACTTGTCGGCCTCGGTCTGCTTCATCAGTTGGATGTCGGCCAGTTCCGGCGGCATCGGGAACGGGTCGCTGGGATCGGTGCTCCACTTCGGGTCGTCGAGGTCGCGCGTCGGGTTGCCGTAGGGCAGAAATCCGCCGTGGTCCTGCGTGGTCGGCAGCGGCGGCGGCGGGTCGAACCCCGGCGGCAGCGCCAGCGCCAGCCCGGCGGGGATAATGGCGGCGAGGGCCACGCCGAGGGCGCGGAGGCGGCCGGACTTTAGCAGCGGCTCGTCGGCGGCCATCGGGGCGGTCCTGGGCGTGGCATGGGCAGTTTGGAGCGGGGTGTACCCGGAAGGGGGGGAGAGTGTCAAGGCGAGGCGAGCGGGGCGAGACCCCAGACCCAGGGCAACGCCCTGGGTGCGCGACGTGGGGGACGGCAAAGCCACAGCTCAACGCGCTCCCCGCTCAGAACGCCAGAATCACCTCGACGAACCCCGCCAAAAGCCCCGGCGTCTTCGTGTCCTTGTTGTTGTAGAGCTGCCGGAACCCCGGCCCCGGCACCAGCCCCGAGATGCCGCCCAAAATGATGACGTTGTTGTTCACCCGCGGCCGGTACTCGATTCCGGTGGAGAGATCGGTGCCGATGAAGCGGTCGATTTGGCTCTGGAACACGAAGGTCTCGAGGCTCGCAGTCTTGTCGAAGAACAGGGCGTTCACGTTGTTGATCGAGCGCAACCTGGGGGTAATCTCGACATCCGCCCCGCCGCCCACCAGCCACAGGCCGGGGTTCACGAAGTTCGACTGCCCCTGCACCCGGCTACTGCGCAGGTTGGCGTACTGGCTCTGGTCGTTGGTCAGGCCGACGCCGAAGAGGGGGATGCGCTGGCGGCGCCAGAACGAGAACGCGCCGCCGAAGTTCATCTGGTCCTGGATGCCGTCGAACCCCGTGGCGTGGCGGTTGTTCACGTTGCCGTCGCCGCTCTGGTACAGGCCGCTCGCCTTGAAGCGAATCCAGTCGCGGTCGTAGCTCAGTTCCACCGCCGCCATCTGGGCGTTGATGTTCTGCGCCGTCTGGGCGATGGGGTTCTGGCTGTCACGCCCGAGCGCCCAGTACATGGCGTGGCTGATATTGAACCGGCCGATGTGCCCGTCGCCGGCCAGCCCGAGGTAGACCGCCTGCACCCGGTGCGGCTGGAACACCCCCGCCGGGTCGGGCCGCACCAGGAAGCGGTTGCGGTCGAACAGCACCTGCGGGCCGTCGTCGTTGTAATGAATACTCGCCGACGCGGTGTAGCCGGGGAAGAGGAAGTCCTGCTCGTAGACGTTGGCGATCACGATGTTCTGGTTGCGGTCCTTGAAGCTGTTCAATTGGCTGTTGGTGTCCTTCTCGAGCTGGCGGAAGTAGGCCAGGTTGAACTGCGTGCGGTTGCCGCCGAGGTTCCCAAACAGCCTCACGCCGCGGTTGATGTCGCTGAAGATGAATCCCCGGAAGTCGCTCACGAACGGCTGCGCCCCGGCGCGGATCGACACGAAGTCGTACTGCGAACTGAGGTCCGCCAGCTTGTACTCGCCGAACCACTCCTGCAAGGTGGTCCACGTCTGCGTGCGGTTCAGCCCGTCGCGCACATCGGGACTCACCACGCCGAGTTCCTGAACGGCCAGGCCGTTCAGGTTCACCGCTGGGGTGAGGTGCAGCCGCCAGTCGGCCGGCTTGAACGCCGCGTCGCCCCGGAACAGGTCGGCCGACACCGTGAGCGTGCTGGAGGCGAGCGCCTGGCCGTTGCGGCCAAAGAAGTCGGTCGTCAGCGGCCGGTTGGTGCTCTCGAACGGCGTCGTCGCGGTCGGAATCTTCCGCAACTCCCCCAGCGTGGCGAGGGTGCCCGAGGTGCTAAAAAAAACGTCCTGCCCGTACACCGGGAAGTCGCCCTTCAGCACGTGCTGGTTGAACGGGTTCAGCGGGTGCCCAGGCCGGTAGGGGTAGTCGAACACCGTCGGGTGCCCGAGGCCGTAGCGGTCCCACTCGGGGACGCCCTGCCGCCAGCGGTCCTCGATGGTGTCGTACTCGACGTTGCTGCCCGAGCGCGGCAGCACCCCACTCGGCCCCGTGAACCCCACCGGCGGCGGGAAGCGGAAGTCCACCGGGGCGTCGGGCTTCGCGGGCGGCTGCGGCACGGGCTTCGGCGGCTCGTCGCCGAGTTCGCGGTCCAACGGGCGCGGAGGCCCCCCCGAGGATGGCGGTTCGAGTTCGCGCCCCGGCCCCTGGCGGATGTTGGGCGGCGTGGTGGGGAGCGCGGAGCGCGCGGCGGCGCCGTTGCGGGCGAGCGGTAACTCGGCGCCACCGGCGGAACACGCGCAAAGCAGTACGGCCAGCAGCACGGCGGCTTTGTCCCCTCCTTCCCTGAGGGGGAGGGCTAGGGTGGGGGGTGGCCCGCCAAGTAGAAGCAGGCTACGAGAGGGTTCGACCTCCTCGGCACCGGCGAGTCCCCCCCCCACCCTAGCCCTCCCCCTCAGGGGGGGAGGGGACGGGGAGGCGGCGGTGCGTGCGATCCGGCCCATGCCCGCCCCCTGTGAGTGCGTCTCGTCGGGGTTATCGGCAGGCAGTGCTGGCAAACTGTAGCGATCGTGCCGGAATTGCATCGAGATTCGCGCCCCGCAATGCCGATTCCACTCAAGCCGACGCACGCCCCGCCCCGGAGCCGACCATGGCCGAGACTCGCCGACCTGAGTTGACGTGCCAGCTCCTCGAAGCGCGCGACGTGCCCGCCGCCACGGCCACGCTCGTCGGCGGCATCCTGACCATCGCCGGCACCGCCGGGAACGACCGCGTCCACATCACCGAGGCGAACGGCGTTCTCGCGGTGGACGACGGCACCACGCATGTGGGCGACTTCGACGCCTCCGCCGTGACGGCCGTCACCGTCGAGGCCGGGGCGGGCGACGACCTCGTGGAACTCGGCGCGACCGTCACCGCCCCGGCCACCCTGACCGGCGGCGACGGCAACGACCGACTGTATGGCGGCGGCGGGGACGCGACCCTCGACGGCGGCGCGGGCGACGACGTGTTGCGCGGCGGACTCGGGCGCACGGTGTTCGTCGGCAACGGCGGCGGCAACCAGTTCCTGCGCCTGCGCAGCACCGATGTCGCCGCGCCGGGGCCGAACGACGCGGTGCTCGCCGACTCCGACGCCGTGCCCGTGACGCCCGACCCCGTGCTGACCACCGACGACGTTTCGGCCCTGCTGAAGCGCGCCGCGGCGGCGTCCGCGAGCACCGACGGCATCATTGCGATCGTGGACCGGGGTGGGCGCATCCTCGGCGTGCGCGTCGAGAGCGGCGTGGCGACCGAGATCACCTCCGACCCCGCCAAGCTCGCGTTCGCCGTCGATGGCGCACTCTCCCTGGCGCGCACGGGTGCTTTCTTTGCCAACGACCAGGCGCCCCTGACCTCGCCCACAATCCGCAGCTTGAGCCAATCGACGATCACCGAGCGCGAGGTGAACTCCGA
>CAXTPM010000277.1:0-298 GCA_964245865.1 uncultured Fimbriiglobus sp.
GGCCGTTCGACGCCGGCCGGGACGGGACGGCCCTGGGCGAGGGCTCGGCCGTGGTCCGCCCGGTGCCGGCGATGGAGATTCTCGCCCCGCCGGTCCTGCCGTACTACCTGGCGCTCGGCATCGCCGTCGTCCCCGAGTTCGGGAACGCGGAGTTCGGCTGGGTCGGGCTGAAACTCGGAATGTTCCCGTGGCACCTGCTGTTCGTGCTCGCGCTGCGGAGCCTCGCGCGGCGGTTCGTTCCGGGGTCGCCGGACTGGCCGGTGCTCGCCGTCGCCGCCTCGGCGGGCGTGCTGCCGTT
>CAXTPM010000277.1:308-6667 GCA_964245865.1 uncultured Fimbriiglobus sp.
GGTTCCTGCCCGGCATCTCGGTGTCGCATCCCACCCCGGCGCAGGCGCGCGGCGCGGGGCGCGCGATGAGCGCGCTCCACCGCGCCGTCACCGGCTTTCCGCTGCGCCGCGAGAACAGCATGGGGGCGGCCACTTGGCAGCCGCTGTTCGAGCGCTGCGGGCGCGACCTCGATCGCATCGCGCCGGGGCTGCAGCGCGATCTGGCGCGCGGACTGGACGGCGTGCTGCCGTTCTGGAACCTGATGCTCGACCTGCCGGCCGCGGCGCTTTCGCTCGCCGCGCTCGCCGCCGCGTCGTCGGATAACCCGTCGTGGCGGCGCGCGCTCGGCGCGGGCCTGCTCGTGGGGCTGGCGATCCAGACGAAGTATTCCGCCCTCGCCACCCTGCCCGTGCTGCTGGCGTGGGGGGTGGCCAACCGCTCGCCGGCGCGCATGGTCGCCGCGGCACTCTTGGCCGTTACGCTCGCGGCGGCGTGGGAGTGCTGGCTGGTGGCGCGCTACGGCGACAGCCACTTTCTGCTGAACGCGCGCCTCGACGCCATCGACTACCCGCCCGCCGTGCAACTGCTGCGCAAGCTCGCGTTCGCGGGTCCGCACCTCTGCTACCTCGGCGGGCTGGGGTGGGTCTGGGGGCTGCTCGGGCTGCGCGCCGCCGGGGCGCCCAGGTGGCTCGCGGCGTGGCTAGCGGTCGTGGCGACCGGCGGGATCGCGCGGGTGCTGCTCGTACCGCCGGAGTGGGGCAACCCCGGCGAAGAGCCGTCGGCCCTGCCGCGCCTGGCGGCCACGACCGACTTCTTCGCCGCGCTGGGGGTGCTGACGCTCGCCGGCGTCGGCGCCGCGGCCCTGGCGCCGCTCTGGTCGTGGCGAACCGGGTTCCGCACCCCGACGCCGGCGCGGCGGCTGGGGTGGCTCCTATTAGCGTGGTGGCTGGCCGAGGCGGCGGGCGTGGTGGCACTCTCGCCGTTCCCGGCGGGGCGGCGGCTCGTCGTGCTGAGCGTCGTGACAGGCCTGATCGTCTGCCGCGCCGTCGTATTATCCTGGCGACTTGACCGCACACGACGGCTCGGATCGTGGCTGCTACCGCTGGGCGTCGCTTATGGCCTCGGCGTGGCGGCGTTCGACACCTACGACGCGTGGGCCGAGCCGGCGGTGCTGCGCCGGGCGCTCGAACTCGCCGAAGTCCGGGCGCCCGGCGCGCGGGTCTGGACGCTGGGCCACTGGGGCTGGCAGGAGTGGGCGCACCGGCGCGGGGTGCGGCTGATCCTCCCAGGGTCGTCGCGGCTCGAGCCGGGCGATGTCGTAGTCGAGCCGGTCAGCCCCGCGACCGACCCCGACGAGCTGTTCCGCCCGGCAGTCCGGCGCGCGGCGGTCGAGTTCGGCCCCGGCGACATCGAGTGGTTCGCAGAGGCCGCGTTCGACGACGCGGTGCCGGGCCAGACGCTCCCCGCGCTCTACGGCGGCGACGGGCCGCTGTTCGGGCGCTGCTACCCCCGATTGCGGGCGCGCGTCGGCGTAGTGCGGCGATCATTCGTCGCCGAGCCGGTCTACCCGCCCCCGCCGTAACCCGAGTGACGGCTCACTGCGGCGCGACGCGCGCCAGGGCCGCGCCGGCGGGGAAGGTGTGCTCCCACACCACCTTCCCGCCGGGGGCGTACTCGGCGAGTTTGGCGGGGTCGCCGGAGAGCACTAGCGTGTTGCCGTTGATCAGCCGCGACGCGCAGCGCGGCTTCTCGACGGGGTACTTGAAGCGCTCCTGGCCGGTCTTGACGGCGTACTCGGCGACCGACTCGGCCTCGCACACCAACAGGCCGTCGGGCGGGACGGCGGCGAGGTGCGCGGGGTAGTAGTTCTGGCGGGGGTTGATCTTGGTCTGCCCCAGATCGACCCCCTTGTCGTCGAAGAGGTGCAGCTTCGAGGCCTCGCTCATGAGGAACACCGCGTTCAGGTCCGGGCCGACCCGCGCCGCACTCATGATGTCGTAGGTCGAGCGCGAGGCGACCACGGACTGGTCGGCGCCGGCGCCGGCGGTCGGGTCGAGGCGGACCACGTGGTTGGCGCAGGTCACCAGCAGTTCGCCGCCGGGCAGCAGCGCGAGTTGCTTGGGGGCGGCGCCGTCGATGCGGGCGTTCTTGGGGCCGCGGATCGCCACGGTACGGAGGACTTGCCCGAGCGGGTTGCGGGCGGTGAGGGCCGCGGCCTGCTCCTCGGCGACGTAGACGGTGCCGTCGGGGGCGATCACCGCGTCGCGCGGCCCGGCGAGGTTCGCGATCGTCCACTCGGGCTTGAGGTCCGGCCCCAGGAGGCTCACCGACCCCGCGCTATTCGTCTGCGGCCCAGGGATGGTCACGAGCAGCCGCCCGGTGGTGCGCGGGACGTACTCGACTTTGGCGAGGTCGATCCCGGCGGAACTGCCGGCCCACCACTTCGCCCAGTCGCCGCCGTCGGGCGCGGGGAGTTTCGCGCCGGGGCTGGCGAGTTCGTGCGCGGCGACCTGGCGCAAGAAGTCCTCGGCCTGCCACGCCCGCAGGCGCGACGCCGGCAGCAGTTCGATGAGTGCGGGGATCGCGGCGGGGTCGCGCGCCTGGGTGGCGAGCGCGAACACCGCCTGGAACTTGAGGTCGTCGGCGGGCAGTGCGAGCGCCGCGGCCCGGAGGCGCGGGTACTCGGGCAAGGCGCGGATCGCGGCGGGGGTCCGGTTCGGCCCGGCGGCGACCACCGCGAGCATCCCGGCGGAGCGCCGGGCCGGGTCGCCCGAGAGCGCCGCGGCGAGGATGACGGGGTGGACCGCGGCCGGCGCGCCGGCGGCGCCGGGCACCACGGCCTGGGCGGCGAGGCAGCCGCGGAGGGCGTCGGCGACCTGCCGGGAGTCGGCGAGCGGGAGGTAGTCCAGAATCACCTCGGCCGCGCCGGGCGGCGGCGGCAGGGCGGCGAGCCGGCGCGCCGCGGCCAGGGCGATCTGGGCATGCGGGACTTTCTCCAGGCGCGCGAGCACCAGCCCCGCTCGGTAGGCGATCTCGGGGTTGGCCGGCACGGCGGCGGGGCCGGGCGGCGGCGACGCCGCGGCGCGGAGCGCCCCGACCGCAGCGGGGCCGACCCGCTCGAGTTCGGCCTGCGCGGCGAGGCGCTCGTCGAAGTCCTCGCGCCCCAGCCGGGCGATGATGGCGTCGATGGCGGAGCGGTCCTTTTCGGTGAGCGTGCGCAGGCGGAAGTAGCCCAACAGCGCCCCGGCGTCGGCGGGGTCGAGGCGCGCGGCGGCGAGGGCGTCGGCGTCGGCGAGCGGCGCCGACTCGGCCGCGGCGGGCACTCTGGCGGCGAGGACGGGCAATCGCCTCTGGTTCTGCCCGGAGGCGAGGCCGACGGCCCCGGCCGCGGCCAGGATCGCCAGGACGGTGCGCAAGCGCGGGGACATCGCCAACCCTCGGGGCCAGTGCGGGACGCGGAGTTCAGTCTAGTGTAACGCCCGCCGCCCGACGCGGGGGTACAAAGTCCGGCTTGACGGCCGGGCCGCGCCGGGGGTATCGCCCTGACGGGGACCGTTCGGCACTGGCGGGGGGGGCGGGAGCATGGCGCGCACGAGCGGCTGGCTGGCGGGGGCCGGGTTGGCCGCACTCGCGGGGATCGGCTGCGCGGCCGTGCCGCCGCTCGACAACCCCGTGCTCGTGCGCCCCGGCACCGGCTCGGAGGAGGTCGAGAACCCCGTGGTCGTCGCCCCCGGCACCCCCACGCCCGAGGGCTACGCCTTCGTGTACGAGCGGGTGCTGGACGCGGTGGACGACTACTTCGAGGTGGTGCCGGGGCCGCGCTACTCCGGGCAGATCGAGACACTTCCGAAGATCGCCGCCGGCTACGAGCAGCCGTGGAAGGCCGGCTCGCCCGACCCGCGCGAGCGCCTCCTGGCGTCGCTCCAGTCGATCCGGCACCGGGCGGTGGTGCGCATCTTCCCAGGGGAGCGCGGCGGCTTCCGGGTGTCGGTGGAGGTGTACAAGGAACTCGAGGACGTGTTCGTGCCGCAGGGCGCGCGCCTCGGCCCGGCGAGCTTCCGCGAGGCGCCCGTGCTCGACCGGCAGGTCGAAGTCAACCTCGCCGCCGCGGCCGGCAGCTTCCGGTGGATTCCGGTCGGCCGCGACCCGGCCTACGAGCAGGTGCTGCTGCGGAAGATTCAGGTGGCGGTGTGCCGGTAGGCGGGCGCTAGAATGACGGCGGTGGGGGCTAGGAAGGGTGGGTTGCGGGGTCGGGGCGTGCCTATTCTCCTGAAAGACGAGCCTCACGATGTGGTGACATCGCGGAGCGAGTTGTCGGACTTATTTACAGCCAAGCACCACGGCCAAAACCGCACAGCGGCCCAGTGGCGCGTCGAACTCAGTTTGGCCGACGAGTTTGCCGTATTCGACGCAGCAGACCTACTGGAAATCACCGACGACGGCGGTAATCTCTACGGGCTGGTACGCGACTCGGCCGGAATCTGCTTGTTTCTCGGCACGGCGGACGAGCAGGTCGCCAAATTCCCGTTCGCCCGCCCTGGCGAGCGTTGGCACGGCTACCCGGCATACCCACTGCGCGGCCCGGCCGTTAAGGGGGGCGTCGGGGAGGTCGGTCGTCCCCGACCCGTCGTGTTCGCTAGAATGCTCGCGGCAAGACTCATCAGCCAACGCGAGCGCAAAAAACTCATGAAGAGCGACAACATCTGATGCCGACCGGCCGAGCCAGTTACCGGGAACTCGCCCTCGACGGCTTCGCCACGTCGTGGGCCGGAGTCCATCCGTTCGGTGGCCCAGGGTATTGTTTCGGCTCCGAGGGCGGTAAGATTCTCCTGACAGACGGCTTCGGCAACCGTCTTTCTGAGGTCATGACCGCCTGCCGGTCGGGTGACGTGATTAACGGCGTGGCCCCGCTCGGCGACTTGCTGGCAGTCAGCACGCCTTCGGACGTGACGGTCTGTAAGCCCGGTTTCCTGGCCACCGTACCCGCCGGCGCCCACGACGTGGTGGCCGGGGGCGGTCACTTCTTCGCGCCGTGCGGCCCGGCCGGTATCATCGTCATCACCGCTGGTCGCCACACGCCGACGTGGAACGTGAAATCCGCCGCCGGCCGGGCCACGCCGCTGGTCGTGTACCGAGCCTGCGTCATTCACCGAGACGGCGCGCCGGCGGCGCTGGCCTGCGCGGCTCGCGGGGGGGGCGTTGCCACAGCGTGGCTCGAAGACGGGACGCTCTCGGGGCCGATTCGAACCGTCACCTATCCTTCGCTCGACGTGATTGACGTGTGCGCCCTCCCGCTCCCAGGGCGGGGTTCGTGCGCCGCGGCACTGTCTCGGGGCGGCGAGTTGATTGTGCTCGAGTTGACGCCGGGGGGACGCCGCCCATACGCCGTTCGCCTGGGCCTTCTCCGCGGGGTTGCCTACAAACTGCTAGTTCGCCGGGGCCGGCTCCTCGTTCTCACCAGCGAAGGCATTCACCTGCTCTCGGGCAGCGTCGCGGCGCTGGCTGCGGCAGTCGAGGGCCGGCCAGTGCCGGCGCGCGGCGCCTTCGTGCCAGTCGAAGCGGCCGACCTTAGCGCCGGCCACGGCGAACAGCTTCTCGCCCTGATGGGGGACGACAGCGTTCGCGTATACGACGCCGCCGAGGTCGAGCGGTTGAGCGACGGTGCTAGCCGTGAGTCTGAAATCCTCGACCTCGCTTGGCAGAACGACGAGTCGGCCCAGAGTTCTACCGCGCCGCTTGAGGCTGCCACAGCCTAGCCCCGCTCCGCCGTCTTCGGCAATTTCACGATGAACGTGCTCCCCTTCCCCGCCACGCTCTCCACGCGAATGCGGCCGTGGTGCTGCTCGATGATCTGGCGGCAGACACTCAGGCCGAGGCCCGTGCCGCCGTGGCCGTGGTCGTCGGGCTGCTTGGTGGTGAAGAACGGCTCGAAAATCTGCCGCAGGTTCTCGGGGCTAATGCCGACGCCGGTGTCGGCGACCTTGACCTCGACCATCTCGCCGTCGGCCGAGTCGCGCACTTCCACACGGAGGCGCCCGCCGTGGGGCATCGCCTGGCGGGCGTTGAGCACCAGGTTCACGAGGATTTGCTCGATCTGCCCGGCGGAAACCACCGCGACGGGGCGACCCTGGAAGTGCTTCTCGACCGCGACGCGGTGCTTCGAGAGGTCTTTCTCGGTGAGCGTCAGCACTTCCTCGACTAGTGTCACGAGGTCAGTCGGCTCGCGCTCGGCGGCGCCGTTGCGGGCGTAGCCGAGCATGCTATTGACCACGACCGCCGCACGCTGCCCGCCGCGCAGAATCTTCTCGAACGCCTGGGCCTGGGCCTGGGGCGACTGCGAGCGCATCCCCATCTTGGCGTAGTTAATGATCGTGGTCAG
>CAXTPM010000277.1:6677-6941 GCA_964245865.1 uncultured Fimbriiglobus sp.
TCGTGCGCGACGCTCGACGCCAGCTCGCCGACGCTCGAGAGCCTCTGGGCCTGCATCAATTGCAGCCGCAGCGCGTCGGCCTCGGTATGCTCGTGGTCGTAGGCCGCGGCGGAGTACGGCGAGCTAGTGCGCGGGCTGTGGTCGGTCATCGCGGCAATTCTCCGGTCGATCGCGCACCCCCGCCGGCGCCGTCCGCCCGCGGGTGGCGGGTTCCCCCGTCCGGGCCGTATCGTCGGGGTGCGCGTGTCGCTAGGAACCGTATCG
>CAXTPM010000278.1:0-6923 GCA_964245865.1 uncultured Fimbriiglobus sp.
CGCGTCGGCCAGACGGTCCCGGATCAGCCGCGCATCGACCGGCCGGTCGTCGGGCGACTTGGCCATCAACTCGCCCGCCAGTCGCACCAGCGAGTCCGGGGCGGAGGGGTTATAGTACTGGATCGGCACCGGATCGAGGGCCTGGTGCGCGGTGATTTTACCGACCGCGTAGCCGCCGGGGAACGGGTAGCGCCCGCTCAGCTCGACTTGCGCGGTTCGCGGCGCGGGCGTGAGGCCGGCCAGCAGCAGTTCCCTGACGCTCGCGGAGAGTTGCGCGGTGGCCGCGTCGGCCTGGGCCTGTGGGAAAACCGCCCCGGCCCAGACCCACCGCCGGGCTGCGGTCAGGGCGTCCGAGAAGGTCACGTTCGCCTTGCCGGCCCAGCGCACGCCGCCCGTCCGCTCCGCCGCCGGCAGGTCGTGGCACAGGAGCGCCACGGCCGAGTACATCCCGAGCAGGCACGGGGTGGCCCGCGTGACCGTGTTCCGGCACCGGCCGCGGGTCGCCTCCAGTCTGGCGCAGGAGCGGCACTCCTGGAACGTCGTCTCGGTGGCACAGCCATGATGCCTCCGAAGGTGGCGGTGGGGTGGCCCGGCCGACCGGTGACTGGGCCGCGCCGAGTCTACCGCGCCGGCCGCGGCTTCGGCGTCTTCAGCGTCTCCAGTTTCGCCAGGCGGGCCTTGTACGCCCGCGTCCGCGGGAGCCGGTGCGGCTCGCCGAGCCGACGGAGCTCGCCCGCGTCCGCCCAAATCATGTGGTGCCCGTCCTCGTCCCGCCGCGGGCTCAGCCGCCCGGCCCGCAGCCGCCGCCGCACCGTGTCCCGGCCGACGCCCGGCCGCCGGGCCAGCGCCGCCGGCCGGTACTCCTCCGGCCCCGGCCCGGCCGCGCCCCCGTGCCGCCCCCGCCGGGCCGGCCCTGGATGGGCCGTCAGCCGCCGGACCACCTCACCGGTGAACCGGCTCGCCCGATTCGGCGGGCGGAGCCCCTCGGCGTTGAGTCGGTCTGCGATCGCGGTCGCGTTCAGCCGCTTGACGCACGGCTCCCGCAGCCGCGCCGCTAGCCGCGGGCAGGCCGCACGTGGTGACCACCAGGCTGGAGTGCAGGAGCAGACCGCGGACGGGGTGGGTGTCGGGGGGGGGCGACCGGGCCGCCCTGGCCACCCTCGACAACCTGGCCCACGTGTTCCAGGCTCAGGGGCGCCACGCCGAGGCCGAGGAGTGGTTCGGCCGGGCGCTGGCCGGCCGCCCCCGCGTCCTGGGTGACTCCCGCCTCGACACGTCCGAGAGTCTCGGCAACCTGGCCGCCCTCTACTACGCCCAGGGGCGGTACGCGGCCGCCGTGCCGCTGTACGAGGAGTCGCTGGCGGTCCGCCGACGCCGCGCGGTGGCGGGCCGAGCGCGCCAGGTACCCGGCGGAAGTCGCACCGCCACCCCGGCCGAGTCCTGTATGCGAACCGGCTCCTTGGGGCATTGTGCGGACGGCGGAGGGGTCGGCGGAGTTGCGCGGGCCGTCGGGGGAAAGGCCGGTCGCGGCCCGGCGCGTGAGTCGCCGCGCCGTCGGCAGCGGTGCGGCGGACGATACGGCGGCCGGCAGCGCTGTCGCCAAAAGCAAGGTTGGGGGCACGCCGGCCGGACACGGTGACTGAGACGGGGCGGATCAACTCGACCGCTTGCGAAATCGCCAATCAGTCGTCGGAGTGCCGGGGCGGGCTCTCGCCGCGGAGTGCGGCTCGGTGCGGGGCCGGCAGCAGGCGGGAGGGTTCGGGCCGTCACTCGCCTGATGCCGCGCCCGCGCCGGCCCGCGTCCCAGTGCGCCGTAGACACCTCAGGCGTGCCGGCAGCCGGCGTCCAAGTTCCGACCGGGGTGGGCGAAGTAGGATGCGGGCCGGCAGGCCTCGTCGTGGTCGCCCAGCCGCGCCCCGAGCACGGCCCCCTTCACCGGGTCGAAGCGGTCGCTCGACGGGTGGCCGCGTCCGGGGGCAATGTCGCGGGTGAGCACGCCGTGGGAAAGATACCGCAACCGGCGGACGCTCTCGGAGAATTGTCCGAGGGGGGCGGCGCGGTTGGCACGCGGCAGGACGCCGGGCGGGGCGCGAGCGGTGTCGTGGCGGGCGGCCGAGGCGGCGTCTGTCCGCCGCGCCTCGACGCGATCCCTCGGCCGCCCCGGTCACGGCAGTAGGAACCACACCACGACCCGCTCCATTTGCTGCCGCCAGCCGTCCACGCCCGGCCGATCCTTGAGGCGGAACGAGTGGTCCGCGCCCGCGACGCGGTCGTAGACCACCTCCCTGCCCTTGGCACGCAGGTGGGCGTCGAGGGCGTCGCTCGACGCGGGGTCCACGGCGTCGTCGTCCGCCCCCTGGGCGAGGTAGATTTTGGCGCCGACCTGGGCCAGCTCCTCCATCGGCGAGTCGGCCAGGAAGGAGGACCACCGGCGGTACGCGAAGCCGAAGAACAGCTTCTCCGCGCTCAGGGGGTCGGCCCGGATGGCGGCCCACTCGCCGAGCACGTGCCGCACGCGGGCCTCGGGGTCCTCCGAGACGCCGCGGAAGAAGTTCCCCTTGCGAGTCAGTGTGAGGAGGTCGAACAGTTGGCTCGGGCCGCCGCCGGCCAGGGAGGCGACGTGCGTGACGACGCCCGGCAGCTCGCGGGCGACCCGGCAGGCGACCAGCCCCCCCTCCGAGTGGCCGATGACCATCACCTTGCCGGCCTCGACGCCCGGCACGCGCCCGGCGGCGCGGGTCGCCGCCCCGACCGCCTCGGCCCAGCGTTCGAGCGTGTGCTCGCGGCGGAACTCGGCCGAGCCCGACCGCTCCGCGTCGGTGCCGGGCCGGTCCAGGTACTTGACGCCCGGCTTCTCGACGACGAGCACCCGCGCCCTGCCGCGTGCGACCTCCTGGACGACGATGTGGCCGCCCGCCGGCACGACCCGGCCTTTGTCGTCGCTGAAGTGCGACGCGCAGCCCGAGCCGTGGACGTAGACGACGAGCGGCAGCGGCCCCTGTTTCGGCTCCGCCTCGGACAAGTAGAAGGTGATGTCGCGCCCGAAGCGGTCGGTCGTGAAGTACCGCTCGTACGGCTGGCCGGGAACCCGCGCCTTGTCCTTGCGGGGCAGGTAGTGGGGCGGGGCGTCGTCGCCGCGGGCGGGCGCGGGGGGCGCGGGCCAGCCGAGTAGGGCGAGTGCCGCCACGCCGGACAGTGCGGCGCGGCCCGCGCGAGTCCACTTACGAGTGCGCACAGACTCACTCCTCCGGCCCGAAGTTGCCGCCCCGTCGCGTCGCGTGCGGGCCATTCCGCCCGACCCGCCGAGGAGCAGTTTAGCGGCCGCGGGCCGCAGCGTCAATGACGCGGCGCCGCGCCGCGCGACCGCCCCCCGTCTGCCTCCGCCCTCGCCCCGTACGACGCTCCGCCGGCCCGGTCCCCGGAGGCGAGGTGCCCGTGTTCGTCTTCGTCACGACGACGGTGTACACCGCGACGGCCGAGGAGTCGGCCGTCTGAGAGGGCGTCTTGAAACCGGCTCCGTCGAGCGGGTACCCTGTCGGGCTTATGAGCAGGAAGCCCTACGACACGGACCTGACGGACGGCCAGTGGGAGCGGCTGGAGCGCCTCCTGCCGCGGCCGAAGTCCGGCACCCGCAGGGGCGGGCGGCCCGCCGCCGACCGCCGGGAGGTGGCGAACGCCATCTTCTACCAGATGAGCGGTGGCCTGGCCTGGCGCCTGGTGCCGCACGACTTCCCGCCGTGGCAGACGGTGTACGGGTACTTCCGCGCCTGGCGGCTGGGCGGCACCTGGGAGCGGGTCCACGCGGAACTCCGCCGGGAGTGCCGGCTGGAGGCCGGACTGCCGCCCATGCCCGCCACGGCCCGTGTCGATAGTCAGACGGTGAAGACGACCCGGCGGGGCGGGGACCGCGGGTACGACGGGGGGCAAAAAGGTGCTGGGCCGCAAGCGGTTCGCCGCAGTCGACTCGCTCGGGCCGGTGTGGGCGCTGTGCGTGACGACCGCCGACGTGCAGGAGCGGGACGGCGGGTACTGGCTGCTCGGGCAGTTCCGGCGGCACCTGGCGTCGGTGCGTGAGGTGATCGCGGACAGCGGGTACACCCGCCGGTTCGTCGAGTACGCGCGGCGGTGCGGGTGGAAGGTCACGACCACCGCGACCGCCGGCCAGGGGTTCAAGCTGCACCCGCGGCGGTGGGTCGTCGAGCGGACGTTCGCCTGGTTCGTGCGGTACCGCCGGCTGGTCCGGGACTTCGAGTACCTGACCGACACCAGCGAGGCCGCCATCTACGCCGCCATGACCCACCGCATGCTCCGAAGTCTGCCGGCCGGGTAGTTTCAAAACGCCCTCTGAGTCGCCTGGGCAGTTGAAGAAAATTCGCGAAAACGTAATCGCGAACGAGTTGCGGCTGTCTGCGTTCATGAACCGTCTGACTCACCCCCCGGTTGGTCCCTCCGGCCTGCGATACATGACCAGGCTCGCCGGGCGAGTTTGGTCGGCGTCGATCATCTGCGAACTTGGACAAGGAAAGTGGCTCTTGGATCGGGAGATGCCGTCACAGGATGTTTCGCATGCACTCGACCAGGCTTTGATTGCCTTGCGCGTCAGCGGGTATCCGAAAGCATTCACTGGTAAGATCGAACCCCTATACGCATTTGAGCAGTCTCTTGCGCAAGTTGCAACCGCGTGGGCGATGTTGATTCCCAATGAAACCGAGAGTGAGCCACTCGACCCCGAGAGTGCTCTCCGCATGACGGACGAGGCGTCCGCCGTTCCCGCACTCCACGGATTTGTCACCGATCTGATGAATGCTGAGCCAGACCAGGCATCGCGCGCTGCTCACCTGCTTCGAAACATGGTTCACTTCGAACCTGGCGTGGGCGACGCTTTGTGGGCAGTATTCAAGGAAAACGATTGCTGGCGGGAGGTGCTTGGTAAGACAGAGTCTGGCTTACTTGGCACACTTTTCGAGGCGCTGACGGAACTTCAGGTCGAGCGAGTCGGACCCTGGCCCGCGAACCTGTCGCACATGTTCGCGGCCGCCGCTGAAGAGGCCAGTGATACGGAACGCCGTCAACTTCTCTTCGGAATGACCCTGTTTGCAAGTATTCACGCGAGCGGCGTGAGCGCGATCGACCGGCTGATGCACGGGTCGTATCGTTCTGAGTTCGCGACCTTCACCGCCCGTTGGCTCGACCAAATCGCTCCGGTGTTGCGTGCGCTCACACCCTGGGCCGCAGGTCGGTTGAGATCGGTGCTTCCGAGTCTTACTCTCGACAAACGTGATGCCGATCTGCTCACTTGACGCGACAGTATACACGTCGCCTTCCGAGGGCCACCACCACGTCTGCCTGGTCATGCTGGCCTTCGGGTTCTTACTGGCGGAGCGGAATCGCGCTCAAGAAGCCCGTCCCAAGGAGCGGCGAAAACAGGGGGCGCCGAGCTACCGCTGACGCTACCCGTCATCGAGGAGCAGTAGGATGTGGGCGCGGAAGCGGATGGCGGGGTCGTGTGACAGGCGGTAGTGTTCGAGGAGGGACTGGCGTTCGTCCGCGGCGAGGTGGATGCCGGACACTGGTTGGCCAACCGGGAAGCGGGAGAGTGGCATGCTGTCAAGTCTACTCGTGGGGCGCCGGGCCGGGTAGTGTTCGGCAGGGAGTCCTGGCGTCCATTAGGAGAGTCGAGATGGCTGTTCCGAGCCACTTGAGGTCGATGGTTGACCGGGTACGGGCGTCCCCGGTCGAAACTCCGCCGCCTTGGAGGGCGGTCGGAGCCTTCGCGGTCGGCGGGTTGACCGACATCGGGTTCTCGCCGCGCTCCGACCTGGTCTTGGTCGTGTCCGGGAACGGCCGCGGGGTGTTCGACTGCGTCGCCGGTGAAAGGGTCGCCCGCGACCCCTCGGTCCCCAAAGACGGCGAGACCGACTGGCAGGACTGCTTCCACTTGGACGCCGAGGGCATCGGCCCGCTGGCGGGACGACGGGTCCGCACCGCAGGCCTCCACGGCGGCGGGCTGCCGCGGCTCACCCGCGACGGGTGGAGCGTGGAGCAGTGTACGCGCCCGGTGGATCACGTGATTGACGGGTAATTTATCGTGGATGGCATCCGTTCCCGGTCTCGGAGGATGCCACCATGCCCGACTCGTCCGCCCGCTCCCGTCCCGACGCGGCCGCCACCCGCCGGTGGGTCGACCGCCTCGAACGCTTTTCCGCTGGCCGGCACACCGTCGTCGCCTTCTGCGCCGCCGAGGGCGTGTCCGAGTCCAACTTCTTCCTGTGGCGGCGACGCCTCGCACAACCGCCCAAGGCCGCCGCGGAACGACCGAAGGTGGTGCCCCTCCGCGTCACCCCGCCGCCCGCCCCCGCCGCCGCCATTGAACTGGCCCTCACCTCCGGCACCGTCCTGCGGTTGACCGGGCGCAACTCCGGCAACGACAACGGGCGCATCATCGCCTACATCTACGAAGTCACCGCCGACACGCTAAAGCTCGCCTACTACGACGACCCGCTCTGCACCAACCGGCCGCGCGGGTTCGAGGCGAAGGACCAGCCGCCAGGGTCGCCGAAGGTCGTCGTGCTGGAGTTCAAGTTGTTCGAGCGGTCCCAGCCCCGGCAGCCCCGGCAGCCGCGTGTCGTGCAGCCCCTGATACGCATCCCATTTAACGTCTTCCCTCTGTGTTTCGGCTCGCTAGTGTGACTTCCCCCGAGTCGGAGGTAGTCCACGCGCGTCGAACCCCGCCACACGCCCGACCAACTCGCGGCACTCGCCCGCGCCGAACCATCGGGCCGCGTCGCCCGGAGGCTCCTGGCGGTGCGGCCGGCGATGCTGGGGGCGACCGCCGAGTCGGTGGGGCCGCAGGTGCTGCTCTCGGGCCGGCAGGTCAAGACCTGGGTGGCGCGGTACAACGCCGGCGGGGCCGAGTCCCTGGC
>CAXTPM010000279.1:0-6895 GCA_964245865.1 uncultured Fimbriiglobus sp.
TTGAGCACGATCCAGTCGAGGTCGCCGCGCACCAGCCCGGCGAGGCGGCGCGGCTCGGTCGCCCGGTCGGCCGCAATCGACGGCAGGCCGTCGGCGGTGCTCAGCCGGTCGCTCGGCCGGGCCGGCTCCTCCTCGCGCACCAGGCGCAAGATTTCCAGGAGCGCCGCTTGCTTCAAGCGCTGCCGCGTGATCGGCGTGCTGCCGGTGAGCAGTTCGTACAGGAGCACCCCGAGGGCGTACACGTCCGCGCGGGTATCGATGTCGGACGAGCCGGGGTCGGCCTGCTCCGGGGCCATGTACTCCGGCGTGCCGACCACCGACCCCAGCCCGGTCATCAGGGTCGCGTCGCCGGCCGCAGCGCCGGTCGCCTTGGCGATGCCGAAGTCGATCACCTTCGGCACCGGCCGGCCGTCCACCTCGGCCACCAGTACGTTCGACGGCTTGAGGTCGCGGTGGATGACCCCCTTCTGGTGCGCGTGCTGCACGGCCCGGCAGACCTGGACGAACAGCCCCAGCCGCTCGCGCGGAGCGAGCCGGCGCTCGTCGCAGTAGCGGGTGATCGGCGTGCCCCCGACCAGTTCCATGACGAAGAACGGCAGCCCCGCGTCGGTCTCGCCGGCGTCGAACACCCGAGCAATATTCGGGTGGTCCATCACCGCGAGCGCCTGGCGCTCGGCGTCGAACCGCGCGAGCACCTGGCGCGAGTCCATGCCCGGCTTGATGAGCTTGACGGCGACCGACCGGCGAACTGGGGATGTCTGCTCGGCCCGCCAGACACTGCCCATGCCGCCCTCGCCGACGAGTTCGACCAGGCGGTAGCGGCCGGCGAGCACGGCGCCGGCGGCGACCCGCGCGGGGCCGGCGCGGCGCACGGACTCGGCGGCGGTGTCCGCGCCGGGGTCCAGCCGGTCCAGGCTCGCCTCGCACGCCGCGCAGTGTTCGAGGTGGGCGCCCACTCGGTCGATCCCCTCCGGGGGGAGGTCGCCCCGGTCGAAGGCGAGCAGTTCCGCCGGGGTGGGGCAGTCGGCCGGCTCGGGGGTCGTCATCGTCGGGCCTCGGTCGCGGGTGGCGGGCCGGCGCGGCCGGCCGGTGGTACTGTATCGACAGGAACGGCGCCGCGTGACACGCCGCCGGGCCCCGCCCCGCCCCCTGGAGCCTCCCGTGCCCGACCCCGCCGACCACACCTCGCTGACCCTTTTGGGCCGGCTGCGGGCCGACGACCAGGACGCCTGGACCCGGCTGGTGGGGCTGTACGGCCCGCTGGTGCGCTACTGGGCCGGGCGCTGGGGGGTGAATGGCGCCGACGCGGACGACATCGCCCAGGACGTGTTCCGCGCCGTCGCCGGGGGCTTGGCTGACTTCCGCCGCGACCGCCCCGGCGACACGTTCCGCGGATGGCTGCGGACGGTGACGACCAACACCCTGCGCGACCACGCCCGCCGCGCCGCCCGCCAGGCCCGCGCCTCCGGCGGCACCGAGGCGCTCGTCAACCTGCACGCCCTCGCTGCGTGCGGTGAGCCGGCCGACGAGCCGGACCCGCCCGCCGAGCGCCATGCCCTCTACCACCGGGCGCTCGACTTGGTGCGGGCCGAGTTCGAGGGGAGGACCTGGCAGATGTTCTGGGCGGTGGCGGTGGACGGCCGCGCCCCGGCCGACGTGGCGTCGGACCTCGGGGTGAGCGCAGCCGCGGTGCGCCAGGCCAAGAGCCGGGTGCTCAGGCGCCTCAAGGAAGAAGTCGGCGACCTGGCCGAGTAGCCCGCCGGGGGAACTTCCGCGAAGTCGTGTCACACGCTCTGCTTCTGGTGTGCAAGGGGAACGAACCCCAGCCACCACCGGCCCGACGGGCCACGAGCAAGGGAGCCTACCATGGCGACGAAGACCTGGATCAAAGCGCTGTTCGCCCCGAAGCCCGCCGGCACGATCCGCCGGGCGCCCGACAACCGCGCCCGCCTGGGGGTCGAGCAGTTCGGCGACCGGATCGTGCCGGCCGTGGTCCTGAGCGGCACCGTCCTGGACATTTCCACCGGGGACTACGGCGCGAACGTCCGGGTGACGGAGGCCGACGGCATCGTGCGGGTCACCAACTGGGGCGGCGAGGTCGGGGCGGTGTGGGCCCACGACGCCACGGCCATCGTGTACCACGGCGGCAACGGGCCCGACTCGTTCGAGAACGCGACCAGCCTGACCAGCACCGCCTACACCGGGGGCGGCAACGACACCCTGAAGGGCAACCACACGAGCGGGGCCGGCAACGTCTTCTACGGCGGCACCGGCAACGACACCCTGACCGGCGGCGGCGGGGTCGATTGGCTGTACGGCGAGTGGGACAACGACCGGGTCCGGGGGGACGACTCCGGCGACTACATCTCCGGCGGCGACGGCAACGACACCCTGGGCGGCGACTGGTGGTACGGCCAGCAGGCCGGGGAGGGCGGCAACGACACCATCTTCGGGGGCAGCGGCAACGACACCATGCGGGGCAGCGGCGGGGACGACTGGCTGGTCGGAGAGGCCGGGGACGACGTGATGGCCGGGTGGTCCGGCAGCGACACCTACACGTTCAACGCCGACTGGAGCCAGGGCAGCGACACGGTGGACGAGCGGAACCTCGACGGCACCGACACCATCGACTACAGCTTCGGCGCCCGCCAGGGGGTGACGGTCAACCTGATGCGATACACTCAGGTGGCCAACGGCAACAGCACGCTCAACCTGACCTTCCTCGGCCAGATCGAGCGGGCCGTTGGGTCGGGCGCGGCCGACACCCTGACCGGGTACTACGGGCAGAACTGGAACCCGGCGACCCCGGCGGTGGTGGAGGGCGGGGCCGGCAACGACACCCTGTACGGGTCGAGCGGAAACGACTCGCTGTACGGCGGGGACGGCAACGACTCGATATTCGGCGGGGCCGGCAACGACTACCTGGACGGCGGGGCCGGCAACGACTACCTCGGGTGCTACATCCTCCAGGCCAAGGACGGGTTCGGCGGGCACAACGGCATCGGGGTGCCGACGGTGTGGGACGAGCCGGGCAACGACACCCTCAGCGGCGGGAGCGGCGACGACACTGTGCGTGGCGGGACCGGCAACGACTGGGCGTTCGGCGGGGCCGGCAACGACGTGGTCGGGGCCGGGCTGTACACCACCGACTGCAACAGCGACTACTCCTGGGTGCAACGCGAGGTGTACGGGGAGGACGGCAACGACCGACTATTCGGGGACGACGGCAACGACACCCTGATGGGCGGGTACGGCAACGACACCATGTACGGCGGGTCCGGGAACGACCAGCTCGGGGCGGTCAGCCGGCTGGCCTCGCACTCCGGCGGCGGGCTGCAGCAGTACGAGGAGCAGGGCGAGCCGGGCGACGACGACCTGTACGGCGGCAGCGGGTCGGACACGCTCTCGGGCGGGGACGGCCGGGACTTGATGTACGGCGGCGGGCAGAACCCCAACGCCGGCGTCGTCGCGGCCAACATCGTACTCGACGCCGTCTTTCAGGGAGCCTTCTACTACACCGCCGGGAGCGACTGGCTGATCGACGACGACGGCAGCCACGCATTCGATAACTACGTGAACGAGCGGGCCTAGCCGCCGGGAGGCCGTCCGCCCGGCCACCCCGGTCGAGGCCGACGGCCTCCGCTTCCCACCCCACCCCCGAGCCGCCATGCACGTCCTGTTCGTCCACCCGAACTACCCCGCGCAGTTCGGCCACGTCGCCCGCGAACTCGTGCGGCTCGGCCACCGTTGCACCTGCGTGACCGAAAAGCCCCCCGGCATCGACGCCGGGGTCGAGCGGGTCCAGTACGCCCCGCGCGGCGGGGCCACGGCCCAGACTCCGTTCCACGCCCGCACGTTCGTCAACGCCGTCGGCCACACCGACGGCGTCTACCGCGCCCTCAAGGCCCGCACGGACATCCGCCCGGACCTGGTGGTGGGGCACAGCGGGTTCGGCAGCACGCTGTTCCTGCGCGAGCTGTACCCCGACGCCCCGGTCGTCAACCTGTTCGAGTACTTCTACCGCCCGGCCGGCTCGGACATGGACTTCCGCCCCGACTTCCCGAGCACCGAGGGGAGCCGCCTGCGGGCGCGGGCGCGGAACGCGATGATCCTGCTCGACCTCGACCACTGCGACCTGGGCTACTGCCCGACCGCGTGGCAGCGCTCGGTGTTCCCGCGCGAGTACCAGTCGAAGTTGCGGGTGGTCCACGACGGCATCGACACGAACTTGTGGAGGCCGCGGCCCGCCGCCGACCGCACCGTCGCCGGCCACGTCATTCCGGCCGGCGCCAAGGTGGTGACGTACGCCACGCGCGGCATGGAGTCGATGCGCGGCTTCGACATCTTCATGGCGATGGCCAAGCGGCTCGCCGACCGCCGGCCCGACGTGGTGTTTTTGATCGCCGGCCAGGACCGCCAGGCTTACGGGGCCGACGATCGCGTCACCGGCGCGAAGTCGTTCAGGGAGTGGGTGATGTCCCGCGACAGCTACGACCCCGAGCGCTTCGTGTTCACCGGCCTGCTCCCGTCCGCCGAGCTGGCTAAGCTGTTCAACCTCACCGACCTGCACGTGTACCTCACCGTGCCGTTCGTGCTGTCGTGGTCGCTCCTGAACGCGCTGGCGTGCGGGGCCACCGTGCTGGCGTCGGACACCGCGCCGGTGCTCGAGGTGGTCCGGCACGGCGAGAATGGCTTGCTCGCGGACTTCTTCGACGCCGACGCGATGGCCGACGCCGCCGGTCGGGTGCTCGACGCGCCCGGCGACTACCGCCGCCTCGGCGCGGCCGGGGCGGAGCTGGTGCGGCGGGAGTACGCCCTGGACGTGTGCCTGCCCCGGATGCTCGGGCTGTACCGCGACGCGGCCGGGCGTCGGGCGGCGGGGCCGGGCGACGATTCGGTCGCGCACGGCGCCGAGGTCGGCTGACCGTCCGCGCCGACACGGCCTGCGGCTTCGCGGCGTAACGGGTCTCCGACTCATCGAGAACAGGGCGCCGCACGCCGCGCCCCGCAGACCCGTTCCGAACCGGCAACTGCTTGGCGATTTCGTAAGCAGTTGAGTTCGCTCGACCTGGCCACCGTGCCCGGCCGGCGCGACCCGATTCCCGCTTTTGGCGACAGCGCTGCCGACCGCCCCCGCCCCACGAGGTAAACTCGGCGGGCTCCACCGCGGGCGGTCGAAACAAGTCCGTCGAAGTCCGCGAGCGTGAACTGGATGCGTGAGGTGGCCGCGTGAAGTAAAGCAACCCCCCTGATCACCTGGGGGTTGCGGTAGTCGGGCCGGCAGGACTTGAACTGCAACCTCTTGGCCCCGAAGCAACCCGGTTCGGCGCGCCGATCTACCCGAAAGCCCTGGGATTGCCGGCAGTTTACCGCACCGGGGGCGCCCCGGTAGGGCGGGCGAATCGCCGCAGGTCTCTGCTGGGTTCCGCGGGGCCGACCGCCCGTATCCAGTCCGAACCATGTTGCCAGTACGTGATCGGTCAGTGCTCCGAGGCTGGTGCCCGTCACTCCGGTGTCGCGGCCCTACTCGCGCGACTGGTGCGGTGCGGCCAGGCGAGAGATGAAGTGGCCCCGCGGCGTGACCCTGCGTGCCCACTCCTCGCTCGGTCGGGTGGAAGTGGCGCCGCACTTGGCGGGGACGAACCGTGCCCAGCGTGGGGGCGTTGTGCCCAGTTCCGACCCGCCTGACCAGCTGGGGGCTGCGGGTCGCGGCGTTGCGGGTCGGCGGCACCGTTCGTGCTATTCCGCCGGCCGAGTCGGGCCGGGAGTTTTCCGAGGGGCGGGCGGATGCCGAGACACGACGGGGCGCTGCGGTGCCGGGTTCTGCACGTGAACTTCAGCCCCAAGGGGGGACTCGAAGGGCTGGTCGTCGAGGCGGGCGGCGCGACGGCCCAGGTCGTCTGCCCGCCGCACCTCGCGGCCGGCCTGGCCCGCCTCGCGGCCGGGGGCGCCGAAGTGACGCTCGCCGTCGGGGCGGCGCCGCCGTCGGACAAGGGCTGGGCGGCGCACCCCGTCTACCACCTGCTCGAACTCCCCGAGGCCGACGCGCCCGAAATCACCGGCGTCTCCGGCACGGTGGCCCGGCTGAACTACGCCAAGCACGGCGAGCCGAACGGCGTGGTGCTCGACACCGGCGACTTCGTCCACCTCAAGCCCCACGGCATGGCCCAACTGAACCTCAAGGTCGGCGACCGGGTGAGCGCCGAGGGGGACATCCGGCCGCTGGAATTCGGCGGCGGGCGGGCGGTCGAGGCGGAGCGCGTCAACGGCGTCGAGATCGCCAAGACGAAGCCGAAGCACCACTAGCCCAGGGACGCCGTGAGCACGCTGACGCTGGCCACCGGGCGACCCTCGGGGCGCGACGGACTGAGTACCGGGCCGCTGGGCCTCGCGGCGGGGCTGCTGCGCCGCTACTTCCTGCCGCTGCTGTTGGGCGGCTACGTGCTGGCCGGACTGGCCCCCGCGCCGGGCGTGTGGCTCGGCGGACTCTCGGCCGGCGAGGTGGCGCTCGGCGGCTCGGCGTACCGGCTCACCCCGCCGATGCTCCTGTTGGCCACTATCCTGGCGCTCGCCGGGCTGGAGGTGCCGCTCGCCGGGCTGGGCAGGCTCGCGCGCCGCCCCGGATCGCTGCTGGCGGGGCTGGCGGGAAACCTACTCGTGCCGGTCGTGTTCATCGCGGCGGTGGCCCAGCTCGCGCGGCTGTGGCACGGCGGCGAGGGGGTGCAGCCGGTGCTGGTCGGCCTCGGGCTGATCGCGGCGATGCCGATCGCGGGGTCGGCCACCGCGTGGGCGCAGAAGGCCGACGGCGACGCGGGCCTGAGCCTGGGTCTGGTGCTGGCCTCGACGGCGCTAAGCTTCGCCACCACGCCGCTCACCCTCTACGCCGTCAGTGCCG
>CAXTPM010000280.1:0-1082 GCA_964245865.1 uncultured Fimbriiglobus sp.
TGGCCGGCCGCTCGTGCCTACTCTGACCACTGACCACTGACCACCGACCACCGACCACTGCGAAGCCCGCCATGCCCGATGTTCGCCCGTTCCGGGGGTTCCGCTACGACCTGGGGTTCGCCGGGGTCTTCTCGGACCTGATCGCCCCGCCCTACGACGTGGTCGATGCGGGGCTGCGCGCGCAACTGTTGGCCAAGAGCCGCTGGAACGCGGCCGGGGTCGAGGTGCCCCACTCCGATGACCCGCGCGTCGAGCCGCACACTGCCGCGGCGCGCGAGTTCAACGGCTGGCTGTCGGATGGCGTGGTCCGGCAAGACAGCGCCCGCTGCGTGTACGTGCTGGAGCAGGAGTTCACGACCGAGTCGGGCCGTTACACCCGACGCGGGTTCCTGGCCCGCGTGCGCCTCGAACCCGTCGAGACAGGTCGCATCTTCCGGCACGAGGAGACCCTGCCCAAGCCGAAGGCCGAGCGCCTGAGTCTCTACACCGCGCTGGGGTTCAACGTCTCGCCGGTGTTCGGGCTGTACCCCGACCCCGGAGCCGCCGTCGCCCAACTGCTCGAACCGCACACGCGCAACGCACCGCCGCTGGAGGCCACGGGAATCGACGGCGTGGTCAACCGCCTCTGGCCGGTCTCCGACCAGACGATCACCTCGCGCCTCGCCGGCATCCTCGGGCCGCAGCCGCTCACGATCGCCGACGGGCACCACCGCTACGAGACGTCGCTGAACTACCTCGCCGCCCAGCGCGAACTCGGGCGCTCGCTCGACGACGACTCGCCGGCCAACTTTTGCCTGATGCACCTGGTCGCCATGAGCGACCCTGGGCTGGTGGTCCTGCCGACGCACCGCCTGGCGCGCGGGTTCGCCGGCCTCACCAGCACCCGCCTCAAGGAGTTACTCGCGCCCGAGTTCGACGTACTGGCCGAGCTAGACGCGGACCCGGTGCAAGCCTGGGACGCGGTGCAGTCGGAGGGCGGGCAGGGCGTGCTCGGGTTCGTCACCCCCGCCGACAACCGGGCACTCGTGGTGAGGCTGCGCGGGCCGGAGTCGGTGGCTGCACGCGCCCCCGAGCGCTCGGCG
>CAXTPM010000280.1:1092-4671 GCA_964245865.1 uncultured Fimbriiglobus sp.
TCCTGCACAGGCTCGTGTTCGACAAGCTGCTGGCGCCCGCGCGCACGGCCGAGTTGGGCCTGGAGTACGTCCACACCGTCGCCGAGGTGGGGGCGGGACTTACCGCCGGAGTCGAGTTGGCCGCGCTCGTGCCGGCGGTGCCGATGGACTCGGTGGAGTACATCGCGGCGCAGCGCGAACTGATGCCGCCGAAGTCAACCTACTTCTACCCGAAGGTGCCCGCCGGGCTGGTCTACTACTCGCTGAAGCGCGACTAGCCTGGGGAGTGCGGATTGCGGCTTTCGCGCTTACTTCTGTTGCGACTTGACCCAACAAAACGCCACCACCGCGTGCCCGTCGGGGTCGGCGAAGCGCACGCGCTCGTAGCCCTCGTCGCTCGCCTTCGGCCCCGACACCGCCACGCCGGCGCTCGTGAGGCGCGCCGCCAACTCGGCGAGGGCGGCGGCACTCGGCAACTCGAAGTGCAGCTTCACCGACGCGCCCGCCGGGGGGCCGAGCTTCAGCGCCAGCCGAGAGTCGTTGCGCCGTAGCAATACGAAGCCGTTGGCCGGGTCGTCGCGCTCCACCGCGTAGCCGAGGTGCGCGGCGTACCACGCCGCCGAGCGCGCCGCGTCGGCCACGCCCAGTTCGAGCATGTAGAGCGTCACCGGGCGATCAGCCGGTAGCCGAACTCGGCGCCCCCGCGGTCGAGCGCCTCGCTCACGACGACCACGACGCCGCCGGGGGGCGGGCTGCGCAGCACGAGTTCGCGCGTGCCGATGGGGAGCCGCCTCGCGGTGCGGGCGTCGGCGGTGCCGAGTAGGTGCCCGGCGGAGTCGAACGCGGTGAGGATCAAATCCGCCGGGCTGCCGATGACGCCGGCCATCGGAGTGTTGGCGGGGAGCGGGTTGGCACCGGCGAGGGCGTTGTTCGGCTCCTTCTCGGCGAGCGTGTCCGGCGGATCGACGCGGAGCCGGGCGAACCCCGGCGGCAGTTTGCCCTTCATCGTGGCCATGTGGTCGAGCTTCAGCCAGACGAAGCGCGGCCCGGCGGGGTCGCCGGGGACGGGCTTGGGGAGTTCGAGTTCCACCGCGACTGTCGTGTCGCCGCCGACCCTGGGCGGGACGTTCTGCGGCGGACCCTGCTTCTTGCCGCCGCCGACTTTGCCGGTCAGGCCCGCGACCGGGGACGAAACCGCCTCGACCGCGTCGAGGTTGAAGCCGTGCAGTCGCAGCTTGCCCTTGAACCCGTCCGGCACGCCGAGCGGCACCGTGTACAGCACGCGCGGCAGGGCGGGACTGGTGAACGGGGCGGAGAGCGCGAGCGCGACTAGCCCGGTGGCGCGCGTCACGCGAACAACTCGCCGATACGCTCGCCGCCGTCGAGAACTTCGACGGGTCGGCCGTCGGGCATACTGAGCGTCTGGCGCGGGTCGATGCCCAACTGGTCGAGAATCGTGAAGGAGACATCCGCCGGGCTGACCGGGCGCGTCGCGGGGGCGCCGCCGTGCTTGTCGGTCTTGCCCAAGACGAAGCCCTGTCTGACGCCGCCGCCGAAGAACAGCAGGCTCCCCGCCTGGCCCCAGTGGTCGCGCCCGGCGTCCTTGTTGATCTTCGGGCCGCGCCCGAACTCGCCGAACACCGCGACCATCGTCTCCTTGTCGGTGCCCCGGTCGGCCATGTCGCCAATCAGGGCGCTCAGCCCCTTGTCGAACTCGGGGAGTTTCTTGTCGAGTGCCTCGAAAATCTTGCCGTGGTGGTCCCAGCCGCCGTAGTTCACGGTGACGAAGCGCACGCCGCCCTCCACCAGGCGGCGTGCCAAGAGGCAACTCTGGCCGAAGGTGGTGCGGCCGTAGCGCTCGCGCAGCGCGTTCGGCTCGTCGGCAATGGCGAAGGCTTTGCGCGCCTGGCTCGACAGCGTCATGGCCTGGGCGCGCCCCTTGAACTCGTCGTAGGTGGCGATCTGGTCGTTCCCCTCGACGCGCTTGGCCAGGGTATCGACCGCTTCCAGAAGTGTCTGCCGCCGCTCGCGCACCAGCGCCGGGACGCCGCCGGAGAGGTCGGGCACCTGGTAGCCGTTCTGGTTGGGGTCGCCGGCCTTGAACGACTCGTAGCGCCCACCCAGGAACGCGCTTTTGCCAAGTTCCCAGGTGAAGCTCGGGTTGTTGGGCACGGCCACGTAGGGCGGCAGCGACCCCTTGAAGCCGAACTGGTGCGCGGCCACGGCGCCCACGGCCGGGTAGTCGCCGAAGGGGGAGCCGAAGCGGCCCGAAAGCGCCCAGTTCGTGGCGGTCTCGTGGTGGTCGTTGGTGTGCGAGCCGCTGCGGATTAGGCTCACGCGGTGCATCTGCTTGGCGGTCAGGGCCATCTTCTCGGAGAGCTGCACGCCGGGCACGCTGGTCGGGATGGCGCCGTACTTGCCGCGAATCTCGCTCGGGGCGTCGGGCTTGGGGTCGAGGCTGTCGTGGTGGCTTAAGCCGCCGCCGAGGAAAATCAGAATGACCGACTGGGCCTTGCCGCCCGAGTCGGCATTCGCCTTCGACTCCATCGAGAGCAGCGTGGGGAGCGACAGGGCGCCGAGTCCCCCGACGCGCAGGAAGTCGCGTCGGGTGGCGCCGTCGCAGCGGCGCCCGGCGGGCGGGGTCGGCGAGAGTGCGAAGTCGAACATGGGGAAGTCCACAGGTGGAGTGTCGGGTCCGTCCGGGCCGGCGGAAATAAGTCTAGTGGTTGAAGGCGAAGTCTTTGCTCGTCAAAACCGCCCAGACGAAGTCCGAAAGCACCTCTTTGCGGCTTTGCCCGACAGCGATCAGTCCCTCGACGGCCGCGAACTCGGCGTCGGTGGCGGGGCGGACCAGAGCGCGCATCGTCACCCGATCCAGAGCCTTGCGCAAGTCCGGCTCGGCGGCGAGTTGCGCGGCGAGCGGGCCGCCGGAGCACTTCTCGGCCAGCGCGCCGCCGTTCTGCAGGTGCAAGAGTTGCGACAGCGTGACATCGGGGGCGCGCTCGCAGGCGCACGCCGTGGTGCGCTCGGGCCGGCCGAACAGGCCCAGGAACGGCGACTTCACGCCAGGGTCGGGCAGTTGCACCGCGCGGGTGCCCAGCGCGTAGCCGTGGAACGCCTCGGGCGAACCCGTGGCGTCGCACACCGCGTCGAGGAACACTTCGGCCGGCAGGCGCCGCGCCTGGTAGTGCGAGTAGAATCGCGTGTCGGCGGCGTTCTCCGGCCGAGTGTCCGATGCGAGTTGGTAGGTGCGCGAGGTGAGGACGAAGCGCATCAGCTTCCGCAGGTCGTACTTCTGCGCCACGAACTCGGCGGTGAGGGTCTTCCACAGCGCGGGGTTCGACGGCGGGTTGGTCGCGCGCAGGTCGTCCACCGGCTCGACGATCCCGGCGCCGAGGTAGTGTTTCCAGATTCGGTTGGCCATCGCCCCGGCGAACGCCTCGTTGGCGGGGTTCGTGATCCAGTCGGCGAGGGCGGCGCGCGGGTCGGCGGCGGCGCCGATGGCCGTAGGCTTGCGGTCGAGAGCCTGGGGCTTGAGCCACTGGCCCGTGCGCGGCTGGTGCGCCTCAGGGGCTTTCTTGGCCCGGCCCTCGTCGCGGT
>CAXTPM010000280.1:4681-6892 GCA_964245865.1 uncultured Fimbriiglobus sp.
CTGGTTCCGCACCCGTGGCACCAGGCCCGGCACCGGGCCTTGGACTAAAATGTCACTTACCCGCGCGAGGTCCTCCACAAGCGCCTGTGCACCGGCCAGTGCCCGGCCCTCGTCGCGGTGCCCCACCAAGAGCTTGGTCGGCCCGTCCTTCGACTCGCGGCGGTCGAGGTTGATTTTGCTGAAGAACGCCGCCCAGTGGTAGAAGTCGTCTTGGGTGTAGCGCTCGAGGGGGTGGTTGTGGCACTTCGCGCAGCCGATGCGCGTGCCGAGGAGCGCCTGGGCCACCGCCTCGCCGGCTTCGGACTTATCGGCCTCGCGCTGCTCGCCGACGGTGACGACGTAGTACCCCACCGCCGGGTTGGCGTCGTCGTCGCCCTGGGCCAAGAGCACCGCGCGGGCCAACTCGTCCCACGGGCGGTTCGCGGCGACCTGCTCGCGCAGCCAGGCGTGGAACTGTCGCACGCCCTTGAGGCCGCGCACGTCGTGGTCGCGCTCCTTGCGGTTCTGGAACAGGTCCGCCAGGAACAGCGCCCAGTGGTCGTCGAACTCGGGCAGCGTCAGCAGGCGGTCGATGAGCGCCTCGCGCTTGCCCGGCGAGGCGTCGGCCAGGAACGCGCCAGCCTCCGCTTCGGTCGGGAGCCGGCCGACGCAATCGAGCGTCACGCGGCGCAGGAACTCGGCGTCGGTGGCCGCGCGCGACGGCGGCAGGTGCAGCGCCGCCAGTTGGCCGAACACCGCCCGGTCGATCGGGTGGTCGCCGGCGGCGAACTGGGCCGCATCGACCCAGTGGGGGTACGGCACGGTGAGCGTGGCCACGGCGACTTCGGTGAGGTACGCCGCGCGCACGGCCGTGACGCCGGGGCCGCGGGCGGTGGCCACGGCCCCGGCCGTGAGGCCCACCACGGCCGCGTCGTTGGTATCGATCAGCGCCAGCCAGGTGACATCGCGCGCGGTGCCGTCGCTCAGGTGCGCGGTCACGGCCAGCGGCACACTTTCGTTGGGGGCGAGCGTCTTCGACTCGGGGCTGATGCTGAGTCGGACGAGCTTCGCCTCCTTCGGACTCGATCCGGGGCACCCGGCCGCGATCCAGGCGCGCAGCGTCTCGTACTCGCGCCCCGACTGGGGAAAGACCGCGCCGCCCTCGTGGGGGACTTTGCCGACGGCTTTTTGCAGCAGCAAGCTCTCGTCGGGGGCGCCCAGGTCCACGCGCCGGCCCTCGAACTCGCGCGCGATGCTGTCGTGGTCCTGCTCCGGGGCGTAGCCGCGCAAACTCAGGCGGAAGCCGTTCTGCCCCGCCCCCTTGCCGTGGCACCCGCCCTGGTTGCACCCCTGCCGCGTCAGGATCGGCAGGACTTCGAGCGCGTAGGACGGTGCGGCCGGCGCGGCGGGGGCGGGCGGGCCGAGTAGCAGGGCGCCGAGGAGCAGTGGGGTCATGGGCGTTCGCCGGGGGAGGGCGGGCCGCGCGGCGCGGCGGAGGGCGGGCGTATTGAGTGTAAAGCACGCGCGGGGGGCGGGGCAAGGGAAAACGAGTGGGGAGTGGGGAGGGGGGAAAGGCCCGGCGACGGCCTTCGCTCCCCACTCCCCACTCCGATCTACCAGCGGTAGCTCGTCTGGAGGAAGAAGAAGGCCGAGTTGCTGCTGGCGCCGGCCGAGCGGTTGTTGCGGAGGAACTCGCCGCCGAACAGTTGGCTGTACCCGAGCAACACGTCGGCGTGCCTGGTGAGGTGGAAGTTGGCCACCGCGTCGATCTCCTCGCCGACGTGGCTCCCCGAGCGGCCCGTGGCGTCGCGGCGGATGGCGGTGCCGGCCGCGTTGTAGAGCGCGTCCTTGGCGTCGGCGAGCCAGAAGCTGTGGAACTGGAGCCAGGTGGTCAGCCACGGCGCGGGGTAGGCGTACACGTGGAAGTTGAGGTCGTGGATGTTCTGCCGCCCCACCTGGTCGAGCCAGCCCAGGTAGTAGTGGCCGAAGGGGAAGAGCTGGTTGAAGGTGTGGTCCGCCCCGCCGCGCCCGCCGCTGGCGTAGTCGTAGTAGGCCCACACGGTGGGGTTCAGCGGCGCGCCCTTGAAGTTGTACCCCAGCCCCTGCGTGGCCATCCCGGCCACCACGCTCTGGCGGTCTTGGGTGCCGAGCTGCATGGCGAGTTCGGTGTCGAACAGGAAGTTGCCGTCGCTGCCGGCGTAGCGCCCGCCGAAGGTGTGCCGCGTGAACGGC
>CAXTPM010000281.1:0-2703 GCA_964245865.1 uncultured Fimbriiglobus sp.
GTTCTGCAGGGCGCCGTCGGGGTCGACGGCGGCCCGGATGACGAGCCACTCGTCGAGCCGGGGGTACATGGTGCGCAGCAGCTTCGGGTCGAGGCCCGAGTCGAATCGACTGGGGTGCGAGTCGTACAGCAGGGCGAGGCGGGCGTCGAGGCTGGGGCTAGGCATAGCAATCGCGCGGGGTGTGGGACTGCGGCTCAGCTAGACTTCGCCCTCGCGGTAGAAGTACGCTGCCAACTCGCCGGGAACAGCTTATGCGACCCACACACGCCGCTCGTGGACTCGCACCATCCCGAACGGCGTCCGAAGTACATCGTCCCGGCGTATCCGGAGAGCGGCGCGTTCACCCAGGCCACCTCGGAGGCGACCACGAACGGGGCCGGGCACCACGGCCGGCCGACGCAGCACCACCACTTGCCCTGCGGGGTGAAGTCCGGCCCGTACTCGAACCCCTGGCCCTTGAACGGCACCCCGGTGCGGAACTCGACCGGCCCGGCGTTGCCCGCCATGGCGATGCCGGTCGGGCTGTGCTGCGTCGCCCACCAGCGGTTGAGGGCCGCGGGCGCGAACGCCCAGGTGACTGACCAGCAGAGCAAGTAGACCGCGAGTGTGGCTGCGAACCGGCGCGGCCACTTGGCCCGCCGGGGCAGCGCAGCCGGTGCGGTGGACTTCGTCATCGGGTCGTTCCATCGGCATACCGCCCGTGCAGCCGCGCAGCCAACTCACGCAAATAGTCCACGCCCCGCGGCCCGCGTTCGAGCCGGTTCACCCAGCGCGCCGGTACGCCGCCGAGTCCGAGGTGCGCCCCGACGAGTGCCCCGGCCATCGCCGCGAGGGTGTCGGTGTCGTCGCCGAGGGCAACTGCGCTGGTGACCGCCTCCTCGAACGAGTCGGGCGAAGTCGTGAAGCAGGCGATCGCGGTGACGACCGAGCGGTGCGCGGGGAGGCTACTTCCCAGGAATCCCAGCGAGTCGCCGCGGCGAAGTTTGCTCGCGGCCCGCACCTGCCAGTGGAACTCCTCGGAAGTGCAGCGCGCCTCCAACTCGCGGTAGAACCGCCCACGCCGCAAGGGCGGACCCTCAGCGGCGAGCGCCACCGCGAGGGCGAACAGTTCGGCCCCCTCGATGCCCAGCGGGTGCCGGTGCGTGGGCAGCGCCGACAATCGCGCCTGCTCGGCCACTTTCGCCAAGTCGTGGCAGAACAGCAGCCCGACGGGGGCCGCGCGCATCGCCGCGCCGTTGCCGAACGAGCCGCCGGGGAACACCGTCTCGGCGAGGTGCCGCCCGTCGCCGCCTTCGGCCACGCTTTCCAGAATGCGCCGGGCACCGGTGCCGTAGCCGCGCTCGGGCTGGTAGTTCTCGGCGAAGCGCCTCAGCAGCGCCTCGCCGTCGATTTCGCCGCAGTCGATGAGCGTCTCGGCGACGCCGATCATCATCTGGGTGTCGTCGGTGTAGCGCAAGACTTCGGCGGGGTGCCGGTCGAACAGCTCGCGCACCGGGCCGTAGGTCCAGAAGATGAAGTCGGCCGGCAGCCCCTCGTAGGGCGACCCCAGGGCGTCGCCGACGGCCTGGCCGAGCAGGCAGCCGGCGAAGCGGTCGGGGGACACGGGGGCGGGGGGCATGGGCACCGTGGGGGCGAGGTCCGCCAGGAAGCGGCCTGGCGCTCAGCCGACCCCAGACATTTGTTGGCCGGGATGCGTATCCTCGACGAGAACCTCGTGAGCTACGAACTGGGGCAAGCCATCGTACCCCCGCCGCCTCACGCAGCGCCTCGGCTCGGCGTCAAAGCGCGGGGCCGAGGGGACGACGACAAGCCAGGGCGGCGATCAGGAGGAGGGGTACGGCCACAACGAGGTAGCCGGCGGTCGGGGCGCCGGCCTCCGCGCCGGGGGGCCGAATGACATCGAGCGCGGTCAGGGCAACCAAGCCAGCGGCTCCGCAGGCCAGCAGCATCAGACGGTCAGCCCCCGGCCGGCCGGACTGGTGGCGGCGCCAGAGCCACGCGCCAAGGCCATTGGCCGCAACGCCGAGGACGGCCCAGGTGGTCGCCAGGCGCGGGGCCGACTGGGCCATCTCGATAACTCCGGTAATCAGCCACGCGGTCCCGCCGAGTTGGCAGCCGAACCACGCCCCCGCCGGCCAGCGGGTCGGGGGGCGGATCGCCGGTCGGCCGTGTGTCGGCATCGTCACCTTCTGAAACCTCCGTGGCCGGCTTAGGATTGGCTCGCGTGTCGGCACGCGCCGGCGACGACACCGTGACCACCGTCAGTTTACCAGCCGCCTATTCCCGCCGTCAACGCCCCCGCCCGCTACGGCCTTCACGCCCCCGGCACAGCCACCTCGAACCTACTGCCGACCCCCGCCTCGCTCGCCACGGTGAGTTCGCCGCGCAGCCGTTCGACGTACTCTTTGACGATGGCCAGCCCCAACCCGGCGTGGACCCCCGTGGCGTGGCGGCTGGGGTCGGCGCGGTAGAAGCGCTCGAAGATTTTCGCCTGCACCTCCGGCGTCATGCCGATGCCGGTGTCGCGCACGCTCAGGCGCACCCCGTCGGCGACCTTGGTCACCGCGAGGTGGATGCTCCCCCCCGGCCGGTTGTACTCGACCGCGTTGTGCAGCAGGTTCATCATTACCTCGCGCAACTGGTCGGCGTCGGTGGTGGCGACGGCCGTGGGGTCGAGGGCCGCGTCGAAACTGAGGCCGTGGC
>CAXTPM010000281.1:2713-6890 GCA_964245865.1 uncultured Fimbriiglobus sp.
GGCCCTCGGCGAGCGGGCGGATGACGGCGACGCACTCGGCCGCGAGGTCGGCGACGTTCACCGGCACCCGGCTGGCGTCGGCGCGGTCGGCGTCCAGGGTGGCGAGCGTGAGGATGCGGTCCACCAGCCGCGAGAGCTGCTTGGTGATGTCGCGGCAGTCTTCGAGCGTCCCCTTGTACTGACCCGCGTCGCGCGGCTTGCGCAGGGCCACGTCGAGCGTGGTGCGGAGTGCCGCGAGCGGGGTGCGGAGTTCGTGCGAGATGTCGGCGACGGCCTGCTTCTCGCGCTCGAAGGCGCGCCCGAGTGCCCCGAGGGTTTGCGTCAGGCGGTCGTGGATCGGGGCGAGTTCGGTGCTCAGTTCGTCGGCGCGCAGCCCGAGGCGGAAGTCGCGCTCGCTCACCCGGCTGACCGCCTGCGTGAGTTTGGAGAGCGGGCGCAAGCCCCGGCCGACGAGGAACCAGCCGCCGACGGGCAGCGCGACCGAGAGCGCCGCGCCCAGCGCGCCGAGTACGACCCAGGCGCGCGCCAGGTCGGCCTCGGTGCGCACGCTCAGTTCGGCGAGCGCGTCGTCGGCGGCGGTTCGGGGTGCCTGGAGTTGGGCGTCGAGGTCCGCGACCCGGCGGGCGAACAGCACATAGATGGCCGGCGGGGGTTCGGGGCGCGGGCCGGGCGACTCGGGCCGCGCGGGGGGGGCGGCGCCGTCGCGCCGGCCGGGCGACCCGCCGCGCGGCTGTGGCCCGCCGGCGGCGCGCAGCACCGCAACCCGGAACGCGCCCTGGCCCGGCACGTCGAGCGGCACGACCCGCGCCGGCTCGGCCGCGAAGCCGGGGTCGCGGTCCAAGGACGCGGGGTCGAGCGGGAACTCGAACTCCTGCCCCGGCGGGCGCAGCACTAGCCGGCCGGGGTTCGCCGGCCCCGGCCCCGCCAGGCGGGGGAGGTGGACCTGAAAGAGTGCTCCTTCGAAGTGCGGCTCCGGTGTGTAGCCGCGCGGCGACCCCTCGCCCGCCGACGCCTCGAGCGCCACCAGCCCCGCGAGGCGAACCTGGCGGTAGTGCGGCGACTCCGGGGGCGACAGCGCCCACAGCCGCGCCAGCGGGTGCGGCCCGGCCCCCAGCGCCAGCGCCGCGAGCACCAGGCGCGACCGACCGTCTGACGCCGGCCCGGCGAACAGGCTGCGGTTGTACTCCCGCGCCAGCACGCGCGCCTCGCCCAACAGTTCCCGGTCGAACGCGGCGGTGGCGTCCTTGACCCGCTCGCGCAGCTCCCCCCGAATGCCCTCCGCCTGCGAGCGCTCGCGCTCCGCCGCCGCGCCCGACACGAAGTGCCGCACGTACAGCCCCACCAGCCCCAGGCTCAGCGCCATCAGGGCCAGGAAGTACCCGATCAGGCTCCGCCGCATCGACGGCATTACTCGCCCCGTTTCTTCGGGGGACTCAGGGCCGGCAACTCCCCCGAACCCGCGTCGCCGGCGTCCGGGGGCGGCACCACCGCGCCCGCCGGCGGCGGGCCGTCCTCGCCGCGCAGCAGGTACCCCTCGCCCCACTTGGTGAGGATCAGCGGCGGGTCGAACCCCTTGTCCATCTTGTTCCGCAAGTACCGGATGTACACATCGACCACGTTCGAGGTGTTCTCGTCGTACTCGTCGTAGAGGTGCTCCCAGATCATCGTCCGCGTCACCACCCGGCCGCGGTGGAACGCCAGGAACTCCAAAAGCGCGTACTCGCGCGGCGTGAGGTTAATCTTTTTGCCCGAGCGCTCGACCTGCTTCGCGGCCGTGTCGATGGTGAGGTCGTGGATCGTGATCAGTGGGTTTTTCACCTGGTGGCCCCGCCGCACCAGCGCCCGCACGCGCGCGAGCAACTCGTCGAACTCCGGCGGCTTGGTGAGGTAGTCGTCCGCGCCGGTGTTCAGCCCGGCGACCTTGTCCTCGGTGGTGGTCCGCGCCGTCAGCAGCAGAACGTGCGTGTTGATGCCGTCGGCGCGCCAGCGCTTCAGGAGTGTGAGGCCATCGACCACGGGGAGCATGATGTCGAGGACGATCACGTCGTAGTTGGTGGCGCGCGCCTTGGCGTCGGCCTCGGCGCCGTCCTTGGCCGTGTCAACGGCGAAGCCCTCTTCTTCTAGCCCCTGGCGGGTGGCTTTTAGGAGTGCGGCGTGGTCTTCGACGAGCAGGATGCGCACGGTTCGGCCCCGGCTGGTGTTGCGGGCTGCCTGCGCAGTGTAGGGCGGGGGGCATGAGAGGGGGGTGAAAGGCGGGGCGGTCGCAGAGACCTCACCCCCCGTCCCCCTCTCCCAGGAGGAGAGGGGGTGAGCGCGCGTGCCGGCATCATCTACTTGGCACGCCATTGCTTGAAGTAGTCCGTGCCGCTCACCCCCTCTCCTCCTGGGAGAGGGGGACGGGGGGTGAGGTCTCCGGGCGGGCCGGATCCAAACGTCCCCTAGTGCTTGCCGTTGAGCGCCGGCGCCGCGAAGCCGATCCGCGCCCGGTCGGGCTTCTCGCCGCGCTGCAGCGCGTACTGCCGCTCGGCCCAGCCCCAGTCCCACGCCTCGGTCTCGGCGTAGCGCAGCACGAGCAGGTTGCGCAGCTCCTCGACCTCGGCGAAGCTAAAACCGTCGGTGGACGAAACCGCGCGATCCGCGTCGAGCGCCGCCAAAAGCTTCGGGTGCCAGCGCGCGATCAGCCGACGGCGCAACTCCGCGCACGGGCGCGGCAGGTGCAGCACCGCGTCGATGCGCCCCGGCCGGCGGAACGCGCTGTCGATCAGGTCCACCGGCAGGTTGGTGGTGAACACATACGCGATCCCCTCACGCACCTCCATGCCGTCGAGTGCCCCGAGGAACACCGACTGGTCCTCGGGGGAGTCGGAGCGCGCCCGGTCACGCAGGGCCAGGTCGAGGTCGTCGAAGAACACCACGCCGGCCTTGGGAAGAGAGAACAAGTCCTTGATCGCCTTCGACGGGTTGCACGACGTGCGCGCGCTGCGGTAGTCGTCGGGGGTGACGATCTTGGTGTCGAGGTCGAGCGCGGTGCACTGCTCGCGCACCCAGCGGCACGCCGAGGTCTTGCCGTTGCCCGGCGGGCCGGTGAGCAAGAGGCCGCGCTTCGGGCGCCCGCCGAAAGCTTTGATGCGCTTCAAGTTGTCGGCGCGCAGGTAATCGACCGTGTTGCGCCGGATGGCCGCGAGGGTGTCGGCGTCGGCGACCGGGGGTTCCCCGGCGGGGTGGCGGACCTTGTGGCAGCGCACCGCCCAGCGGTAAAGTGATTGGTAGTCGCGCCGCGACACGCAGTAGAAGCGGTAGCCGAAGTACGACAGGTTGTCGTCGGGGACGGCGCTCACGTAGGCGAACGGGGTGCCGGTGCGGGCGCGGTAGGCGCGGACGCCGAAATCGACCCCCGGATACGTCTTGCGCGCGGTCCCGGCCCAGTCGCGCACCAGGGCGCCGCCGACGGGGAACAGCCCGCCGCGCACCGAGTTCGTGAGCAGCGCCGGCGCGTACTCCGAGAGGTCGATGGCGATGGGGTCGGTCAGCCCCGCGACCTCGGCCGCGCGGGCGAGCAGGGCGGCGTGGTCGCGCGTGTAGCTTTCGAGTGGCGTCATGCCGGCTAGAGCGTTTATTGGCTGGTCGTAGCGTCGTAGCCGCAGTGTCGGATGTAGTTGAGGCACTCCTCGGGGTCGTACAGGTGGGCCAGCCAGCCGAGCCACGCGACCAAGTCGTGCACGGTCCTGGGGGCGAGTTTCCTGAGCCACGACTTGAGCTTGGAGAACGCCATCTCGATGGGGTTGAGGTCGGGGCTGTACGGCGGCAGGCACTCCAGCCGGCACCCGGCCCCCTCGACCAACTCCCGCACGCGGCGGCCCTTGTGCGCGGGCAGGTTGTCGAGCACCACCACGTCGCCGGGCCGCAGCGCCGGCACCAGGTCGAGCTCGACCCACGCGGCGAACAGCGGGCCGGTCATCGGCCCGTCCACGACTGCGGTCGCCGCCAGCCCGCCCAGGCGCAGCGCGGCGACGACCGCGAGTGTTTTCCAGTGCCCGTGGGGCGCCGAACCCGGCACCCGCGCGCCCCGCATGCCCCGGCCGTACGCCCGGTGCATCTTGGTGTTGACGCCCGTCTCGTCCAGGAACACCAGCCGCCCCGCCGCAGTCGGCAGCACCCCCGCGCGGAACTCCGCGCG
>CAXTPM010000282.1:0-6873 GCA_964245865.1 uncultured Fimbriiglobus sp.
GTTCGGCGGGGCGCTTTTGATTCAACTCCTGCCGGTGGTGGCGCGCGTCACGTCCGACGGACTCACCGAGGCGTGGTACCTGCTGTTCACACTGTCCGGAGTGTTCTGGGCGACGCGCGGGGTGGAACTCGGCCGGCGCTTCGACTTCGCGCGGGCCGGGGTCGCGGCGGGCCTGGCGTACCTGGTGCGGCCCGAGGGGCTGGTACTCGTGCCGGCGGTACTCGCGGCACTCGGCACGCGCTGGCTCGTGCGGCAGCGCGGCTTCGGCGCCACGGGGCTCGACGGCGGCGTGTGCCTGGTCGGCTTCGCGCTGGTGGCCGGGCCGTACATGGCGGCGATCAGCGGCGTGACGCTCAAGCCGGGGGGGCAAGTGATCGCGGGCCAGCAGGCGCTCGCGTCCCACCCCGCGCCGGCGGCGGTGGGGCCGGCTTTACTTGCGGCGAACTACGCCCCGACCGACGGACTCGCCAAACGGCTCTCGGGCGCGTTCCTCAAGGAAGCCGCGAAGGCCGGGCACTTCGGCGTGTTCGGCTTCGGGCTGGTCGGGCTGGTTCTCGCCCTGCGACTCGCCGCCGGCCGGCCGCAACTCTTGCCGAGCCTGTGGCTCGCGGCCGGGTTCGCGGCACTTTTGGCGGTGCAGTGCTCGCGCGCCGCCTACACCTCCGAGCGGCACACCCTCGGGTTCGTGGCGATGCTGGCGGTCTACGCCCCGTTCGCCGCGCGCGAGGTGCCCCGACTGTTCTCGACGCTGCCGGGGTTCGGCGTCTTCGCCCGGCCGGTCTGGGCGTACCTGAACCTCGCGGCGATGGTGATTTCGTGCCTGCCGGTGACGTTCAAGCCGCTCCACGAGGGCCGACTCGGCCATAAAGTCATCGGCGAATACCTGCGCGAGATCGATTTCGACAAGAACGACGTGCTCATCGACCCGTACACCTTTGCCGAATACTACTCGGGTCGCAGCCTGTACGGCAGCCCGCCCGACCCGCCGAACCCGCGCTACCGCTACGCGATCATCGAGGAGGGCGAGCCGCCGCACAACACCCCGACGCGCCTCCAGGCTGCGCTGAACGTGCGCGACGACGGCAAGAACCCCCCCGAGGTGCTCAAGCGGTGGGACGACCCCAACGAGGCCCGCGCGGGGCGGCAGATCATCTTGTACCGGCAGACGGTGCGGTAGAAATGATAGTGGATAGTTATAGTTGTAGCCAGAACGAAGACAGCCGCCGCCGGGCAGTACGTCTTCCGTTCTGGCTACAACCATAACTACCCGCTGTAACTCCTTAAGCCGCGGCCCGCAGCGCATTCCGCATCGCCCGCAGGCCGTCGGCGGTGGTGCGGATGGCCTTCGCCCCGACGAGCGTGCGCATGCGGGTGCGGTCGAGCCACACCGAGCGGGCTGGGCCGGTGGCGCGCTCGGCCACGAGGTCCGCGTCGTAGCCGAACACGTGGGCGACCAGCTTGGCGAAGCTCGACTCGGTCTGGCGGTCGGGTCCGACGAGGTGCAGGGTGCCGGTCTCGCCGAGGCGGGCGAGGTCGAAGGCGACTTCGGCGAGGTCCGGGGCGTAGGTCGGGTGCCCCCAGCGTGCGGGGTCGGCGGCGTGCGGGGTGTTGCGGCCCAAACTGTCGAGCGCCGAGGCGGCGAGGGTGCGGGCGCGGGACACGCCCCCGAACAGCCAGCCGGTGCGGACGATCAGGTGCTCCCCTGGGAGATTCTCGCGGATCGCGGCCTCACCCTCGGCGTGCGCTTCGGCCCACGCGCCCTGAGGGTTCACCGCCGCCGACTCGCTCGCCGCGCGGTTCGAGTCGCCGACGACATCGTCCGGGTGGAACGACACGAGCCGTCCCCCGACGCCCGCGACCGCCTCGGCCACGCGGCGGGCGCCCTGGGCGTGGACCGCGTGCAGGTCGGCATTCGTCGCGTTGTGGGTCCGGGCATGGCCGGCGGCGAGGAACGTCACGTCGGGGCGGTACAGGGTAATCAGCCTGTCCACCCCGGCGGCGTCGCGCAGGTCGAGTTTGCGCAGGTTGGTCGCATGCGGCGAGGGCTTGCGGCTGGTGCCGAAGTGGGGCAGGTCGTGCTTGCGGCAGAGCGAGAGCAGTTGCGAGCCGACGTGACCGGTCGCGCCGAGAATGAGTGTCCGCATGTCGCCCGTCCTTGGGTGAGATGGAGGAGATCGTGTTGTTCGGCTCAACCCCCGGCGCGTCCTGGCCGGGGGCGGTGCGTCGGGGGAAGTTTAGCGGGGCGCCTTGCGGAAGGCAAGGGGGTCGAAGTCGTCCGGCAAATCGGCCCGCACCGCCGGCGCGCCCGAGTCGGCCTCGGGGGGCAACTCCGGCACCGGCAGCCCGAGTTTTGCGTAGGCCGCGGCGCGGCCGATCAGCTTGGCCTTCTCGTCGGGGTGCTTGCGGAACCACGCGGCCACCAGCAGCACGCTATCGACCGTGGCGAACGTCACGCTCCCCGCCGACTCGGCGAACACCTGCGTCATCAGCCGCGCGGCGCGGTCCTTGCCCTCCTCGGAAGTCGGCTCGCGCACCGCCGCGCGGATGGTGCCGTGGTGCAGCAGGTACCACACGGTGCGGCCGTCGGGGCCGGTGTGGGGGTAGACGTAGGCGCCGCCCTGGCGCGCGGCGCGCAAAAACTGCAAGCGGTCGCGCACCCACTCCAGCGCTAGCAGCTTGTCGCGCAGCGCCCCGGCCTGCTCGAAGCGCAACTCCGCCGAGGCGATGCGCATTTCCTTCAGCAGTCGGTTGACCGGCGCGGAGTCCTTGCCGTCGAGGAACGTGCGCGCCGCGCGCACGCCCTGGCCGTACTCCTTGCGGCTCGAAAGGCCCGCGCACGGCCCTGGGCAGGTGCCCAGTTCGTAGCGCAGGCACTTCGGCGCGCGGTCCAGGGGAAACAACTCGGGCTGGTCGGTGAAGCTCATCGCCGCCGCGGCCGAGCAGTCGCGCAGCCGGAAGGTGTCGTTGAGCTTGCGCACCGCGTCGGCCACCCGGCGCCGCCCCACGAACGGGCCGTAGGCGGCGATCTCCTTGCCGGTCGGCTCGCGCGTCAGGGCGATCAGCGGCGCCGAGCCGCCCTTGGCGAGCGTGAGGTACACATATCTGCGTGGCCCCGGCATGCCGAGCACGTTGAACTTCGGGCGGTAGCGGCGGATCAGTTCGAGTTCGCGCAACAGCGCCCCGAGTTCGTCGGGGCACTCCTCCCACACGAGAGTATGGGTGTGGCGGACGATCTTGCCGGCCTTGGGATCGCGGCTATTCTCGCGGAAGTAGCTCAGGAGCCGGCTGCGCAGCGATTTGGCCTTGCCGACGTAGATGACGCGGCCCTTCTTGTCGAGCATCCCGTAGCACCCCGGATGGCGCGGGGCGTAGTCGCGGACGCCGGCCTTCAGGCGCGCGTCGGCCGGACCACGGACTAACCGGCCGAGGGGAATCTCGCCCGTGGCGCGGAACGAACTCGGCCCGAACCCGGCGAAGAGTTCGGTGGCGAACAGCTCTGCCGCCGGCTCGGGCGCGTCGGGGATCGGGGAGTTAAGCCCGTCCTGGGCGACGAGTTGCGTCATGCGATCGGGCCTGCGGGGCGGCGGGACGGGGCGTACCGGGGTCGTGGGAGTGGGCATTTTACCCGAATCGCCCCGGAACCTCAACGCCCGCACGCCGCAGGGTTTACCGGCGAGTCAACTCACTCCGCACTCATTTTCAGGAAATCCCCGACAAGCGTTGGACGCGGTTCGCGCCGCCGCTAGTAATCACATCGCCCCGTTAACCTCTTCGCTGGAGTCCTGCACATGCGTCGTTCCCTGATGGCCCTGTTCGCCCTCGCCCTGATTAGCTCGCCGGTGATCCTCGCCGACGACAAGCCGGCCAAAGACATCGTTGACACCGCCGTCGGCGCCAAGAGCTTCACCACGCTCGTCACCGCCGTCAAGGCGGCCGACTTGGTTGACACCCTCAAGGGCAAAGGCCCGTTCACCGTATTCGCCCCGACCGACGAGGCGTTCGAGAAGCTCACCGAGAAGCTCGGCAAGGAGAAGTTCGACGGCGTGCTCAAGAACAAAGAGACCCTCACCAAAATCCTGATGACCCACGTCGTGGCCGGCAAAGAAGTCATGGCCGCCGATGTCGTCGGCATGGACGGCAAGGAAGTCAACGGCTACACCGTCGGCGTCAAGGGCGGCAAAGTCACCCTGACCCGCGGCAAGGATGTCATCAACGTCGTGAAGACCGACATCAAGTGCAGCAACGGCGTCATCCACGTGATCGACGGCGTGATGACCCCGGCCGGTAAGGGCAAGGGCAAGTACGGCAAGGGCGATAAAGGCGGCGACAACTAAGCTCGCGCCGACTCGCCGGTAAACCACGGAAGCCCAGGGGTCGCAACCCCTGGGCTTCTTGCGTTCCCCCCGGCCGGGAACTATCCCACCGGCTGCGGGCGGGGCATCCGCCGCGCGGCCTCGTCGTCGTAGGCCTGCACGATCTTCTGCACCAGCGGGTTCCGCACGATGTCGGTCTCTTCGAGGTGCATGATCGAGATGCCGGCGATGTTCTTGAGCCGGTTCACCGCGTCCTGCAACCCGCTGCGCGTGGTGCGCGGCAGGTCCACTTGCGTCATGTCGCCGGTGACGACGATCTTGGAGTTCATGCCCATGCGCGTCAGGAACATTTTCATCTGCGGCACGGTCGCGTTCTGCCCCTCGTCGAGAATGATGCACGAGTTCGAGAGCGTGCGCCCGCGCATGTAGGCTAAGGGCAGAATCTCGATGACCTCGCTCTCCATGTATTTCTTCACGCTCTCGACATCCATGATCTCGCTGAGTGCGTCGAACAACGGGCGCAGGTAGGGGCTGATCTTGGCCACGAGGTCGCCGGGCAGGAAGCCCAGCTTCTCGCCGGCCTCCACGGCCGGGCGCACGAGCACGATCTTCTTCACCGCGCCGGCCTTCAGCAAGGTCACGGCATAGGCCACGGCGAGGTAGGTCTTGCCGGTGCCCGCCGGGCCGACGCACACGCAGATGTCGTGGGACTTCAGGGCGTTGACGTAGCGCGCCTGGCCGTCGGTGCGGGGGCGCAGGTACTTGCCGTTCTCGCCGGCCCCCAGCGCGATGCCGCTGTTGCGCGCGTCGCCGTTCTTGACGATGTCGAGCACCTGCCGCACGTCCTCGCCGGTGACGCGGCGCTCCTTGCGCAGGATCGCCCGCAACTGCTGGAAGGCGCGCTCGGTCTGGCGGACCTGCTCGTCGGTGCCGTCGAGCTGCAAAATGTCGCCGCGCGCCACGACACGCACGCCGATGCCGTCGCGCAGGGCACGCAGGTTACTGTCGCGCGGGCCGAAGAGGATCACGGCCTCCTCGCGGCTGTCGAGGGTAACGTGCTTGGTGACCAATTGGAGCGCGTCGGCCATGCGAGTCGCCTTCCTGGTTCGCGGCGACTCACTCGCGCCGCACGAGCCACGGGACACCGACGGGGGCCGCGAGGTTCTGGCAATCTGGGGCCGGTGAATTATACCCGGCCCGCCTAGCTTCCGCCCACCCCGACCCGCAAACTCAGCCACGCCCACCCGACCGGCGCGGCGAACAGGATCGAATCCAGTACATCCAAGACGCCGCCGAAGCCGGGGACCGCGGCCGAGGCGTCTTTCACCATCGCGTCGCGCTTCAGCATCGACTCGGCCAAGTCTCCGGCGACACCGGCCGTCCCGAGAACGAGTCCGAACACCGCCGCTTCTGCGTATCCGCCGGGCAAGATCGGCACAATCGACTGGACGCCGCACGCCACGCCGAGGGCCGCGACGAGTCCGCCGACCAGCCCCTCGACAGTTTTCTTGGGGCTGAGCCTGGGCACCAGCGGCGTCCAGCCGAACAGTCGTCCCGTTGCGTAGGCGCCGATGTCGCAGCCCTTGGGCACGGCCACCACGAGCGCGAGTAGCCACGCGGTGGAGTAGACGCCGCCCACGTCGAGCCAGCGCAGGTGCAGGAGAAAGCTGGGCAAAAGCCCGAGGTAGACGAGGCCGAACGCGCCGGCGGCGAGGCGGGCCGTGGCGCCAGCCCCCCCGGCGTAGGCGGCGAGTTCGCGCGAAACGACCAGCAGTATTACCAGCGCGAGCGACAGGGCGGTGACGCCGACCGAGGCGAGCGGCCCGAACCCCGCCGCGCCGCCGAGCCAGGGCGTGGTGAGGACGGCCAGCACGCCCAGCACGAACGTCGGCGTGTGCAACCCGGCCAGCGGTGCCACCAGCCGGCGGAACTCGAGCGCCCCGGCGAGGCCGAGGGCCAGGCTTAGGAGCGCCAGTGAGGGGTGCCGCCCGCCGCTCCGCTCGTCCAGCACCAAAACCGCTGCCACGCCCACGACCAAGACCGCCCCCGCCCACAGCCGGTCACGGAGCATCGGCGGCGCCCCGCGTGTTCTCCAAGCCCCCAAAGCGCCGGTCGCGCGACGCGAAGTCCCGCAAGGCTTGGTGGAACACCTCCACCGTGAAATCCGGCCACAGTACGGGCGTGACCCAAATCTCGGCGTAGCTGATCTGCCACAGCAGGTAGTTGCTCAGCCGCATCTCCCCGGCGGTGCGGATGAGCAAATCCGGGTCGGGCATCCCGGCGGTGTAAAGTGCCCCGTCGATGGCGTCCTCGGTAATCGCGTCGGGCGACAGCGACCCGCCGGCCACGCGCCGCGCCAGCGATTGCATCGCGTCAACCAGTTCGGCGCGCCCGCCGTAGTTGATCGCCAGGCAGAGTGTGAGGCCGGTGTTCGCCGCACTCAGGCGCTCGCTGCGGTCGATCTCGGCGAGCACCTCGGGACTCACGCCCGCGCGCCTCCCGATGACGCGGAACCGGATGTTTTGCTCCAGGATCAGCGGCCGCTCTTCGATCAAATACT
>CAXTPM010000283.1:0-2333 GCA_964245865.1 uncultured Fimbriiglobus sp.
GGACGCCGGGGCCGGGGGCGCGGGGGCAACTCTGGTCGGCGGGCGGTAGGGCCGGCCCTGCGCGTCACTTCGCCTCCAGCAGCCCCTCGGCGCCCAGGAACTCCAGGAAGCGCTGGGGCCACGACTCGACCGGCTTGCCGGCGGGCTTGGACGGGCGGAACCCGAAGGCGTGTGGGGTCTTGGCGTAGACGTGCAGCTCGGCCGACACGCCCGCCGCCTTGGCGTCCTGGTAGTGCTGCACCAGCCAGCGCGCCGCGCCGTCGTCCTCGCCCACCACGACCCACGTCGGCGGGGTGTTCGCCTCGGTGAGCTGCTGCCCCCGAATGCCCTGCGGGCCGGAGTACACCAGCGCCTGGAAGGCGGGGACGGCGCTCTGGCGGTCCACGGGGTCGGTCGCCTTGTCGTCCCCGGCCTCGGCTCTGCGGCACACCAGCGCGACCACCTCGCCGCCGGCCGAGAAGCCCATCATGCCGACGCGGGCCGGGTCGATGCCCCACTCTTTGGCGTTGCTGCGCACCAGCCGCAGCGCGCGCTGGCCGTCCTGCACCGCGTGGACATCGACCTTGTACGGCGACCCCTCCTCGCGCGCGAGCCGGTAGCGGAGCACGACCGCCGCGACGCCGCGCTCGGCGAGCCACTGGGCGACGTTCTCGCCCTCGTGTTTGACCCACAGCTCGCGGTGCCCGCCGCCGGGGACGACCACCACCGCCGCGCCGGTCGCCTTCTCTTTCGGGGGCAGTAACACGGTCACGTAGGGGTTCTGGACGTTGGTGGTGCGGAACTCGCCGGTGTCCTTGCTCACCCGGTCGCGGGTCTCTTTGGTGTCCTTACGGTCCTCGAACCCAGGGGCGCCGCTGGGCCACAGCGGCACGACCGGCGGGTCGGCGCCAAAGACCAAGGGGGCCGGGGGTGCGGTGACGAGGGCCAGGGCGAGCAGCAGCGGACGCATCGGGTGCTCCGGGACGGGAGGGGAGTGGGCCGGGACGGGGGCGCCGGCTAGTAGTCTGGCGCGGCGGGCGTGAGAGCCGCGTGAGAATCCGGGGTGAATGCGCGCCGCGGCACGCGGCGTGTAGCGACTCGCCGTGACAAGAAGTGCGCCTCGCCTACCCACCGCCCAGGACACCGACACTCATGCAGCGACGAACTTTCCTCGGGGCGGCTGCGGCCGCGACGGCCTCGGCGCGGGTGGGCCTCCCGGCTACCCCCGCCGCGCAAGGCGGGCTGCCGCCGGAGACGGTGCGCGGCGACATGCGCTACCGGCCGCTCGGCGCCACGGGCCTCGAAGTCTCCCTCATCGGCCTCGGGGGCCACCACATCGGCCGGCAGAAGGACGAGGCCGAGAGCGTTACGATCATCCGCACCGCCATCGACGCGGGCGTCAACTTCATGGACAACTGCTGGGACTACCACGACGGCCTCAGCGAAGTCCGCATGGGCAAAGCCCTCCGGGACGGCTACCGCGAGAAAGTCGTGCTGATGACCAAGATCGACGGCCGCACGCGCAAGGAAGCCGCCAAGCAGATCGACGAGTCGCTCAAGCGCCTTCAGACCGACGTGATCGACCTGATCCAGTTCCACGAAGTGATCCGCCTGGACGACCCCGACCGGGTGTTCGCCGAGGGCGGGGCGCTCGAGGCGGTGCGGGAGGCGCAGAAGGCCGGCAAGGTGCGCTTCGTCGGCTTCACCGGCCACAAAGACCCGCTGGTGCACCTGCGCATGCTCGAGGTCGCGGCGGCGCACGACTTCCGCTTCGACGCGGTGCAGATGCCGATCAACGTCATGGACGCGCACTTCCGCAGCTTCGAGACCCAGGTGCTGCCGCTGTTGGTGCGCGACGGCGTCGGCGTGCTGGGCATGAAGTCGATGGGCGACGGGCTGATCCTCAAGAGCAAGACCGCCACGCCAGTCGAGTGCCTGCGCTACGCGATGAGCCAGCCGGTCTCGACGGTGGTCACGGGGATCGACAGCCTGGCGATTCTGAAGCAGAACCTCGAAGCGGTGAAGACGTTCCGGCCGCTGTCGCCGCAGGAGCGGCGGGCGCTGCTCGCCAAGACGGCCAAGGCCGCCGCCGGGGGCCAGTTCGAGAAGTTCAAGACGAGCGAGGCGTTCGACGGCACGGCCCGGAACCCCGCGTGGCTCGGCGAGCCGGAAAAGGGGCCGGGCTAGCGGGCCGCCGCCGCGCCTTCATTCCGCCGCGAAGCGGTACCCCACGCCCTGCTCGGTCAGGATGTAGCGCGGCCGGGCCGGGTCGGGTTCGACCTTGCGCCGGAGCGTGGCGACGAACACGCGCAGGGTGTGGTTCTCGTCGGCGTGGTGCGGCCCCCGGCGGCGGC
>CAXTPM010000283.1:2343-6873 GCA_964245865.1 uncultured Fimbriiglobus sp.
ACCCCGGTTTCCGTCAACAGGTGCTCGGGCTGCGCCGGATCGACCTCGAGCTTCCGGCGCAGGTGGCCCATGTAGATCCGCAGGTAGTGGTTGTGCTCGATGCTCTGCGGCCCCCACACCTCGCGCAAAAGCTGGCGGTGCGTCAGCACCTTTCCGGCGTTGCCCATCAAGTGGACCAGCAACTTGTACTCCAGCGGCGTCGGGTGGACCGGCTCGCCCCCCAGCGTCACCGTGCGGGCGGCGAGGTCGATGCGCAACTCGCCGACTTGCAGCGCCGACCCGGCCGCACTTTTGGGCTGCGCGTGCCGCAGCGCGGTGCGCATCCGCGCGAGCAACTCGCCCAGGCCGAACGGCTTGGTGAGGTAGTCGTCCGCCCCGGCGTCGAGCGCCGCGACCTTCTCCTTCTCCTGGTCCCGCGCCGAGAGGATCATCACCGGCGCGGCCAGCCACTCGCGCAGCCGCCGCAAGACATCCTGGCCGTCGAGTCCGGGGAGGCCGAGGTCGAGGATCACGAAGTCCGGCGGCTGGGCCATCGCCTTCTTGATGCCCTCCTCGCCCGAGGTCGCCTCGACGACTCGGTAGCCCTCTTCGGCGAGCGCGGCGCGGAGAAAGCGGCGGATCGGCGCCTCGTCCTCGATGACGAGCACCAGGGGCGCGGGGGTCGCGGGCTGCGTGGCGGGCGGCATGGCGGGTTACTCCACCGGCATCGGGGGCGGGGTCTCCGAGAGCGGCAGGCGCACGCGGAACTCCGCGCCGCCCCCCGCGCGGTTGCCCGCGGTGATGGTGCCGCCGTGCAGCCCCACGATCGCCCGGCAGATCGCCAGCCCCAGCCCGCTGCCGCGCCCCGCGTCCGGGCCGGTCGCGCCCCGGTAGAAGCGGTCGAACACCCGCTCCTCCGACCCCGGCGCCAGTCCCGGCCCGTCGTCGGCCACGACCACGACTAGCTCGCGGTTCTGCGCCGTCGCCATCACGGCCACGCGCGACCCGGCGGGGGTGTACTGGGCCGCGTTCTCCAAGAGGTTCGTGAACACCTGCTCGATGAGTAGCCCGTCCACGAACACCAGCGACACCTCCGGCGGCAACCGCACCTCCACCGTGTGCCGCGCCAACAGAGGCTGCGCGCGGCGCAGCGCCGAGCCGACCAAGTCTTCGAGCACGTGCCACTGCTTGTTGGGCACGACCGCGCCGGAGTCGAGCCGGGCGATCTGCAGGATGTTCTCCAGCAGCCCGCCCAGCCGCGCGGCCTCGTCGGCTACGGTGTCGAGCAACTCGCGCCGCGTCCCCGTGACGGCGGGTTCGAGTTGCAACAGCGTACTCGCCGCGCCGGCGATGGCCGCGAGCGGGGTCTTGAGGTCGTGCGACACGCCGCTGAGTAAGGTACTGCGGACGCGCTCGGTTTCGGCCTGGAGGCGCGCGTCGCCGGCACTGACCGCCATGCGGTCGCGCTCCAGCGCCAGCGCCAGTTGCCCCGCGGCGTTTTCGAGCCACTGGCGCTGCGCGGTCTGGAGCAACTGCCCCGCCGGCTCGGCGCGCACGGCGATGGCGCCCAGTGTACTCTGCGAGCCGGTGAGCGGGACGAACAGCGCGGCCGCGTTGGGCAGGGTGTCGGTGCCGCGCCCGGCGATCTGGTCGTGGGTCATCACCCAGTGCGCGGCCGGGGCACTCACGGGGTGCCTGGCGATCGAGGTGCCCTGGCCGAACACCACCGCCGGGGGCGCCTTGGCGTCGGCGGTCGCGCCGCCCGCCCCGCCCGAAGTGGGCGGGGCGAGGTAGATCGCCACCTCGCCCCCCGTGGTTTCGCGCAGGTGCGTCCCCGCCGCGGCGGCGAGGAACACGTCCCCGGCCAGCGCGCTCAGTTGCCGGCCGAGGCGGTGCAGGGCGAGGGTGCTACGCTCGCGCCGGCGCCCGAGTTCCAGTTGGGCGCGCAGGCGCGCGCTGAGGGTGCCGATCAAAAGCCCGATCACGAGCATCCCGGCGAAGGTGGGCAGGTAGCGCGTGTCGGCGACATCGAACGAGTAGTACGGCTCGACGAAGACGAAGTCGAACACCAGCACCGAGGCGAGGCTGGCCCACGCGGCCGGCCCGCGCCCGGAGCGGAACGCCGCCCAGGCGATCGCCGCGAGGAACGCCATCACCACGTTGGCCTCGGCCACCCCCAGTTTCCAGAACAGCGCCGCGACCAGCGCCCCCGCCCCCACCGCGCCGGTCGCCGCGAGGTAGCCGCGCCACGGCACCGCCCCGCCGGGGCCGGGCGCGAGCGGCGCCCCCGCCCCACCCGCGAGGCCGGGGAGGGTGGCCTCCTCGGCGGCGCCCTGGACCAGGTAGACATCGATCTCGCCGCTGCCCTCCAAGAGTTCCTCGACCACGCCGGCGCCGAGCCAGCGCCGCCAGCGGGGCGAGTGGCCCTTGCCGACGAACAGTTTGGTGACGTTCTGCGAGCGCGCGTAGTCCAGAATGGTCGCGGCCACGCCGTCGCCGGTGAGCGTCACGGTCTCGGCGCCGAGGCGCTCGGCGAGGCGCAGGTGGTCGGCGACCCGCCGGGCGGCGCCGGGGTTGCCGGCCGCGGCGGGGTTCTCCACGCTCACCGCCAGCCACGGGGCGTCGAGCGCCGCGGCCAGGCGCTTGGCAGTGCGGATCACCCGCGCAGTCGTCGGGCTGGGGCCGACGCACACCAGCAATCGCTCGTCGGTGGCCCACGGCCGGCCCGGCGCCGACTGCCGCCGCGCGCTCTCGACCTCGGTGTGGACGCGCCGCGCCGCCTGGCGCAGCGAGAGTTCCCGCAGGGCGACCAGGTTCGGCCGCTGGAAGAAGCTCTGGATCGCCCGCTCGGCCTGCTCGGGGCGGTAGACCTTGCCCGCCTTCAAGCGCCCCAGCAGGTCGTCGGGCGGCAGGTCAGCGAGTTCGAGTTCGTCCGCGAGGTCGAACACCCGGTCGGGCACCGTCTCGCGCACCACCACGCCGGTAATCTGGCCGACGACGTTGTTGAGGCTCTCGATGTGCTGGACGTTCAGGGTCGTCCAGACATCGATGCCCGCGTCGAGCAGGTCGGTCACGTCCTGCCAGCGCTTGGCGTGGCGGCACCCCTCGGCGTTGGTGTGCGCGAGTTCATCGACTAAAAGGAGTTCGGGCCGGCGCGCGAGCGCCGCATCGACATCGAACTCGCGCAGCACTGCCCCGCCGCGCTCGATCGCTCGGGTGGGGAGCGCTTCCAACCCGGCCAACAAGCTCTCGGTTTCGACGCGCCCGTGCGCCTCGACGTACCCGGCCACCACCTCGCGCCCGGCGGCTTGCGCGCGCCGCGCGGCCTCCAGCATGGCGTAGGTCTTGCCCACCCCGGCCGCGTAGCCGAAGAAGATTTTCAGCTTGCCCCTGGCCGCGCGCTTCTCGTCGGCGCGGAGCGCGGCCAGCAGGCGGTCGGGGTCGGGGCGGTCGGGCATGGCGGGTCCGGGGCTAGCGCGAGTTGGGTGGCCGCGCTCCTGTCCCCTCCCCCCTCTGAGGGGGGAGGGGACAGGAGAAAAGGGCGAGCGGCCACGTTACTTCCCCGCCGCCGCGTCCAGCGCCAGGTTCAGCGCCAGCACGTTGACGCGCGCCTCGCCCAGCACGCCGAACTGCCGCGCTTCGGTGTGCGCCCGCACGATCGCGCGTACCTCGTCGTCGGTCATGTTACGCGCCGCCGCCACCCGCCGCACCTGTACCTCGGCCGCGGCGGGGCTGATGTGCGGGTCGAGGCCGCTGCCCGACGCGGTGACCAGATCGACCGGGATCGCGCCGAGACTCGGGTCGGCCGCGCGCAGCGCCTCGCCCCGCTCGGTGGCGTTCTTCAGCAGGTCCGGGTGCGACGGGGCGAAGTTCGACCCGCCCGACGCGGCGCCGTTGTACGCCACGGGGCTAGTCGCCGAGAGCCGGCCCCAGAAGTATTCGGGCTTCGAGAACGGCTGGCCGACTAGCTCCGACCCCGCCGGGGAGCCGGCGCCGCCCACCAGACTCCCCGCGGCCTGGCGCGGGAACAGGCTGCGCGCCGCGAGGGTGACGGCCAGCGGGTAGATTACGCCCGTGAGCAGCGTGAGGGCGCCCAAGACGACGAGCGCGGGGCGCAGGTGGTGCCACATGGTCGGGAGGTCTCCGGTTAGAGTGCGAGAGCGGACAGCAAGAGGTCGATGGCTTTGATGCCGACGAACGGCACGATCAGCCCGCCGAGGCCGTACACCAGGAGGTTCGTGCGCAGCAACTCCGCCGCACCCACCGGCCGGTAGCCGACGCCCTTGAGCGCCAGCGGCACTAGCGCGACGATGACGAGCGCGTTGAAGATCACCGCCGAGAGGATTGCGTTCGCGGGACTCGACAGGCGCATGATGTCGAGCGCCCCGAGCGCGGGGTAGGTCGAGACGAACGTCGCGGGGATGATCGCGGCGTACTTGGCTACGTCGTTCGAGATGCTGAACGTCGTGAGCGCCCCGCGCGTCATCAGCAGTTGCTTGCCGATGTTGACGATCTCGATCAGCTTCGTGGGGTTGCTGTCGAGGTCCACCA
>CAXTPM010000284.1:0-6854 GCA_964245865.1 uncultured Fimbriiglobus sp.
CCGGCGGCGACGACGCGACGGCGAGTTGGGCGCGGATGAATCGCGCGAGGGGCGCCTGGCCGTGGTCGTCGTAGTAGTCGGCCAGCACCAGGCGCGGCAGGTCGGCGTCGAAGTCGGCCGCGATTGCCGCGAGCAGACCCGACTCAGTGCTGCCGACGGCGCCGCTCAACGCGCGCCCATCATGCGCGTGAACTCGTCGAAGAGGTAGTGGCTGTCGTGCGGCCCGGCGGCGGCCTCGGGGTGGTACTGCACGCTCATCGCCGCGTGATCGCGGTGCCGCAGTCCCTCGACGGTCTGGTCGTTGAGGCTCGTGTGCGTCACCTCCACCGATGAGGGCAGCGAGGCCGCATCGACCGCAAAGCCGTGGTTCTGCGTGGTGATCTCGACCTTGCCGCTGCGCAAATCGAGCACCGGGTGGTTCGCCCCCCGGTGGCCGAACTTCAGCTTGTACGTGCTGCCGCCGAGGGCCAAGCCCAACAGTTGGTGGCCGAGGCAGATGCCGAACACCGGCACCTTGCCGACCAGCCCGCGCACGGTCTCGACGGCGTAAGTCACCGCCGCCGGGTCGCCGGGGCCGTTGGAGAGGAACACGCCGTCGGCCCCCTGGGCTAGCACCTCCTCGGCCGTCGCGGTCCCCGGCATCACGGTCACGTCGCACCCCACTTGGGTGAGCGAGCGGAGGATGTTCCACTTCATGCCGTAGTCGAGCGCGACGACCTTGTGCGCCTTCGGCTTCGCCGCGAACGTGAACTCGCTCAAGTCCCCGTAGCCCTCGCTCCAGCCGAACGACTTGGCCGGTACCACCTCACGCACGAAGTCCGCGCCGGCCATCAGCGGCGCGGCACTCGCGCGGCGGACTAGCTCGGCGTCATCGAGGGCCGTCGTGGACAAGACGCCGCGTAGGCTGCCGCGCACGCGCAGCTTGCGGACTAGGGCGCGCGTGTCGATGCCGACCAAGCCCGGCACCCCGGCGTCGGCGAGGTAGCCGCCGAGGTCGCGCGTGCTGCGGTAGTTGCTGGGAATCTGCGTCAGTTCGCGCACCACGAAGCCGCGCACGCGCACCGCGCCCGACTCGCCGTCCAGCGGCGTGGTGCCGTAGTTGCCGATCATCGGGTAGGTCATCGTCACAATTTGGCCCTGGTAGCTGGGGTCGGTCAGCACCTCCTGGTAGCCCATCAGGCTGGTGTTGAACACGACCTCGCCCTCCACGTCGGCACTGGCGCCGAACGCGCGGCCGGTGTAGACGGTGCCGTCTTCGAGGGCGAGCTTGGCGGGCTGGGTCATCGTTCCAGGAGTCCGTATTGGGTGAGGGTCTTCCGCACGCGGGCCTCGCCGGCCTCGTCCAGCGGGCACATCGGCAGCCGCAACTCGCCGTTGCCCCGGCCCAGGAGCTTCATCGCGCACTTCAGCGGCACGGGGTTCGTCGCTACCGAGAGCAGGTCGCGGCAGAGTGGGAACAGCCGGCGGTGCAACTGGAGTGCCCCCGCGTGGTCCCCGGCGGCGAACGCGGCCACCAGGGCCATCATGTCGCGCGGCACGATGTTCCCGACCACCGACACCACGCCCGCGCCGCCGACGCTCATCAGCGGCAGCGTGAGGCTGTCGTCGCCGCTGAGCAGCAGCAAGTCGGTGAGGGCCGCGACTTGCGAGGCTTGATCCAGCGAACCCGTGGCCTCCTTGACGGCCACGAGCGTGGGGTAGTTCTCGGCGACGCGGGCCATCGTCTCAGGCGTAATGTTCGACCCCGTGCGGCCGGGGATGTTGTACATCACGATCGGCAGATCGACCGCCTCGGCGATCGCGCCGAAGTGGCGGTAGTAGCCTTCTTGCGTGGGCTTGTTGTAGTACGGCCCCACTTGCAGCGTGCCGTCGGCCCCGGCCCTCTTGGCCGCCTTGGTCATGCGAATGGCCTCGGCGGTGCTGTTCGAGCCGGTGCCGGCCATGATCTTCAGCCGGCCGGCGGCGCGCTCACATACGAAGGCCACCACGCGCTCGTTCTCGGTGTGGTCGAGGGTGGGGGATTCGCCGGTGGTACCGCAGGGCGCGAGGGTGGGTGTCCCCTGCTCGGCGTGCCAATCGACCAGCCGGCCGAGGCCGTCCCAATCGACCTCGCCGCCCGCGAACGGCGTGACGACGGCGACGGTGACGCCCGCGAACTGGCCCCCGCGCCTGGTGTGTGTCGGCGTCATCGTTCCCTCGCGTCGTGGGCGGACCTGCTTGCCGCATGGTAGGAAGAGAAGTGTGAAGTGAGAAGAGTGAAGTGTGAAAGGAGGAGAAGGCAGGCGCGGGCGAGTTCTTGCTTCCTTTCACACTTCACTCTTCTCACTTCACACTTCTCTTACAATACTCCGCCCTTGACCCAGCCCCCCCCGGTGGTGTATGACCCCGCCCAGTGCCCCGCGCCACCGCCCCGTGCTCGCCGCCGAGGTGGTCGCCGGACTCGCCCCAATGCCCGGCGAACTCGCCGTCGATTGCACGACCGGCGGCGGTGGGCACACGAAGTTACTGGCCGAGCGCGTGCTGCCCGGCGGGCGCGTGATCGCGCTGGACCAAGACCCCGGCATGCTGGCCCTCGCCCGCGCCACCCTCGAAGGCCTCGCCGTGAGCTACCACGCCGCCAACTTCGAGCAACTGCCAGCCCTGCTGGGCGGCGCGCGCGCCGACGTGCTGCTCGCCGACCTGGGATTCTCCAGCGACCAGCTCGGCGACCACTCGCGCGGCCTGAGTTTCCAGCACGACGGCCCGCTCGACATGCGCCTGAACCCCGCGTCCGGCGCCACCGCCGCGGACCTCGTGAACACCCTGAGTGAAGGCGCGCTCGCGGATATTTTCTTCGAGTACGGTGAGGAGCGCAAGTCCCGCTGGGTCGCCAAACGCATCGCCGAGCGGCGCAAGACCAAGCCGTTCGCCACCACCGCCGACCTGGCCGACGTGGTGCGCCGCAGCGTGCCGCGCTCGGGCAAGCTCGACCCGGCCACGCGCGTGTTCCAGGCGCTGCGGATCGCGGTCAACGACGAACTCGGCGTGCTCGACCGACTGCTGGCGGTGCTGCCGGACTGCGTGGCGATCGGCGGGCGCGTCGGCGTCATCAGCTTCCACTCGCTCGAAGACCGCCGGGTGAAGCAGGCGCTCTACCGCGACCCCGAGGTGTGGGAGCCGCTGACGCGCAAGCCGATCGAGGCGACTGAGGACGAGGTGCGCGCCAACCCGCGCGCCCGCAGCGCCAAACTGAGACTCGCCCGCCGCCTCGGCCCGACGAAGTAACTTCCGCTGTTTGTCCACCGAAGGAGGTCACGGATGACCCCGACCGCACCTGCCGCCCCGTCCGACCCGAGCGACGCCCCGCCGATCCCCCCCTCGGCCCCGGCGCCGACGTTCGCGCACGGCGAGTGGGGCGTGCCCGAACTCCCGGCGTTCGACACGCTGGTGAGCATCGACACGCCGAGCCTGCCCGACCCCGCACCGCCCCCCGCACCGAGCCTGCCGCCGACCGAGCCGGTCGCATCGGCGGACGCCGCGCCGGTGGCCGAAGTGACGCCCGCCGCGCCCGAAGCGGCCCCGAGTCCGCGCGGCCGCTGGCGCCTGGCAGTCGTCGCCGGCGGGCTGGCGCTCGCCGGCGGCGCGGTCGCGGCCAACACGCTCTGGTTCCGGCACGCTGTGGAGACGGAGCCAACGGGCAAGGCGGTTGCGCGCGCCCAAGGGCCAACCGACGAGACGGCCGAGGAGAAAGCCGCAGCGATGAAGTCGCGTGAGGAGACGAAGCGGCCGAAGCCGCCCGCCGAGGAGCTAAAATCGAGCGAGGCGCCCAAGCCGGCCCCTATCCCTACGACGCCTGCGAGACCCGAGTCGGACCCGCCCACTGCGGATCGGAAGGTGCCATTGGCCGGCGCGATCCAGCCACCCGACTTGCCGGGCCTCCCCGCAATACCTGCGACGAGCTTCGGCGGGACAACGGCACCGAAAGCTGACGGCGATGTGGTCCAGCGCGCGAGCTTCGGCACCGCAGCCGACCCGGCGCCGGCCGCGATCGTCGTGCCGGCGAGCGCGCCCGTGATTCCGCCGGCACCCCCGGCGTCGGGCGGCGCCCCCGCGCTCCCGTCCCTGCCTGTGACGCCGCCGGCGCCCGTGATTCCGCCGGCCCCGCCCGCGCCGGCGGTCGCCCCCACGCTCCCCGCGCAGCCGGTCCCCACGAGGCCTGCGCCGGCTACCGATCCGTTCAAGTTGCCTACCCCGCCGGCACCTCCAGCCACCGCGTCGTTACCACTCCCGCCCCCGGCCCCGCCGCCCTCGACTAGCCCGCTACCCGACCCGGCGCCGAAAGCCGGCGAGCCGAAGCTGCCGACTTCCGGCAAGCCAGAGTCCGACCCGCCGGCCGTAGACGCCGCGAACCCGTTCGGCCTTCCGCCGGCCGTAGCCGCGCCAGCGGAGTTGCCGTCGAGGTCCGCCCCGCCGCCCGCCCCGACTGCGGTCATACCCGCGCCGGTGCCAAGCAGAACCACCGCGCCGACTCCCGCGCCCGCGCCGCCGGCCCCGCCGCTGACGCTCCGCCCCGCCGACGCCCAGCCGCCCGCTGACCCGGCGCCGAGTGCCGTGAGCGCCGGCTTCACCGACGTGACCGCCAAGCCGCCGGTGCCCCCCGCGCTGCCGCCCGCCCCTGCGCTCAGTCCGGTGCCACCCTCGGCGCCCGCTCTGATGCCTGCCCCCGCCTCCCCGCTCCCGGCCCCGTCCGCCACAGCCCCGGCCCCCTCCGCCCCCGCCCGCCCCCCGGCGCGCAAGGCGAACTACGAGGTCGATCTGCACCCCGTGAAGCCCGGCGATAGTTTCGAGTCGATTGCCAAGCTGCACTACGACGACGAGCGCTACGCCGCCGCACTGAGGCAGTTCAACGCCGGCAAGCTCGCCCCCGGCGAGATGGCCAGCCTGCCGCCCCTGAAGGTGCTCACCCGGATGAGCGGCGGCAGCCGCCCCGACGCCGCGCCCGCGTGGGCCGGCACCCCCGGCGCCCCGAAGCCCGCCGGGCGCAGCTACACCACCCCGCGCGAGAACATGAGCCTCTGGGACATCGCCAAGGACGTGTACGGCGACAAAGCCCTGTGGACGCGCGTGCGCGAGGCCAACCCCGAGCGCGACCCCAACAAGCGCTTCCGCGCGGGCGAAGTCTTCCGCCTGCCGGCGGAGTAGGGGGTCGCTCAAGACAGGCAGCAGAGGGGCGCTGAAAGCCCGCCGTCCGCGACGGCGGGCTTTCAGCGCGCCACCTGCCGCGCCGCGCGCAACTCGGTGGCCGTGCAGGTCGCGGTGCCGACCTTGCCGACCACCACCGCCGCCGCGAGACTGGCCAGTCGGCACGCGGCGGCGAGCGGCACCCCGGCGGCGAGGGCCACGGCCAGCACGCCCGCCACGGTGTCGCCGGCGCCGGTCACGTCGTACACCTCGCGCGCCTGGGCCGGCACGCTCAGCGGCGAGTGGCGCGGCTCGAACAGCGTCATTCCTTCGGGGCCGCGCGTCACCAGGACGGCCGTCTCGCCGCCGAGCAGCGCGAGCAAGTCGGCCCCGGCCGCGTCGATGTCGGCGCCGGTGTGCAACGCGCGGTTGAGCACCTGGCCCGCCTCGAGCTGGTTGGGCTTCACGACGGTGGCACCGGCGTACTTCGCGTAGTCGAGTCCCTTCGGGTCAATCACCACGGGGATGCCGCGCGACTGGCAGCGGCGGATCAACTCGCGCACCAACTCGCCGTCGGCCACGCCCTTGCCGTAGTCCGAGACCACGCAGCCCTGCACGGCGGCGAGGTGCGACTCGATGCGGCCTAGCAACTCGTCGAGCGTGGCGCGGTTCGGGGCGCCGCCCGAGTCCTGGTCGATGCGCACGACTTGCTGGCTGTGGGCGATCACGCGCGTCTTGGTGGTGGTCGGCCGCGCGCCGTCGCGCACCACGGCGCCCACCTCGGCGCCCCCCTCGGCGAGGAGTTCGGCGATGCGAGTGCCGGCCGCGTCGTCGCCGACTAGCCCGGCGACGATTGCGACCCCGCCGAGCGCCTGGACGTTCGCGGCGGTGTTGGCCGCGCCGCCGGGGACGAAGCTGCGGCGGCTAATGGACACCACCGGCACCGGGGCTTCGGGGCTGATGCGCGTGACGCGGCCCCAGACGAACTCGTCGAGCATCAGGTCGCCGACGACCAAGATGCGCTTCCCGGCGAACTCCGCCAGCGGGTCGGGCGCGGAGTCGGCGAGGCCGGGGCCGATGCGGCTCATCGTGCCACCCCGTTCGCGGCGAGCCAGGCTTTGAGTTCGGCGAGCGTGGCACCCCAATCGCCGGCGTAGAGGAAGCTGGCGAAGCCGGCCGCGCGGCCGGCTTCGACATCGCTCGGCTTGTCGCCGACCATCGCCCCTGGGCGCATGGCCTCGCGCAACAGCAGGCCCGGCTTAGGCTTGCGGCACTCGCAGCCGTCGTCGGGGCCGTGGAAGCAGTAGTAGGCGTCGAGGTGAACGCCGCTGGCCGCACTCATCTGGAGCGCGAACTCGGCGTGGACGGCGCGGGCTTCGTCGGGCGCAATCAGCCCGCGAGCAACGCCGGATTGGTTCGACACCACCACCAATCGCGCCCCCAGTCGGTCCAACTCCTTCACCGCGCGGGCGGCGCCGGGCAACAACTCGACATCGGCCGGGTCGCGCACATACCCCGTGTCGCGCATCAGCGTGCCGTCGCGGTCGAGGCAAACCAGAGCGCGGTAGCCGTGGTGGAAGGTCACGCTTCACCCGGCGTCAGTCGCCGCACGCGCTCGATGAGCGCGGTGGTACTCAGTCCCGGCACCAGCGGCAGGTAGACGATCCGCCCGCCGTAGCCCTCGACTAGCTCGC